>CAYUYN010000205.1:0-5747 GCA_964449185.1 uncultured Anaerolineales bacterium
CGCCGGCGCGGCCGGCAGCGCCACCCCCACCCCCGCCGACCCGAGCCTGACTCTGCCGCCTGCTTCCGCCACGCCGGCCAATACGACCGCCCCGGCCGGCAGCTCGGCCACCGCCACCACACTGCCCTCTGTCAACACCGCCACCACCCTGCCGGCCACGCTCCCGCCCGCCACCAGCACCCCCGCCAGTGGCACGCCCTCCGCGGGTGAAACCCCGGCCGGCCCCGCCGGCGGCCCGGGCAGCCTGATCGTGAACGACCTGGGCGATGCGGCCGATGCCGTTCTCGACGGCCGCTGCGCCACAGACAACAAGGGCGGTGTATGCACCTTGCGGGCCGCCCTGCAAGAGGCGAATGCCCAGCCCGACCTCAACCGCATCCTCTTCGCCGAGGGTCTGAGCGGCACGCTCAAGCTCGGCAGCGCGCTCCCGGCGGTTACCGAGGGCGTCATCATCACCGGGCCGGGCCCGGCCATGCTCACCCTGGATGCCGGGCACAACGGCTACCGGGTATTCGCGTTCGACAGCCCCGGCAACAACCAGGCCTTCGAGCTGTCCGGAGTCACGTTGACCAATGGCCAGTCCACCTTGGGCGGCGGGCTATACCTGGGCGTCGGCGACCTTCTCAACCTGACCAACAGCGCGCTGGTGGGCAATGAGGCCACCGGCGGCGCGGGCGGCGGCCTCTACAATGCCGGCGGCCGCCTGAGCCTGTCGAGCGTGCAGATCAGCGGCAACCACGCCGCCGGCGCGGGTGGGGGTCTCTACAACCTCGACGGCCGCCTCACCCTCATCAGTACCATCATCACCCAAAACGAAGCCGCCGGCGGCGAAGGCGGCGGGGTGCGCTTCGCCGGCCCCGCGCTGTCGATCCAGGCCGGCACCTTCCGCCACAACACCGCTTCGGCCAATGGCGGCGGCCTGTGGAGCAGCGGCACGGCCATGCTCAGCGGCGTGACCCTGGAGGCCAATACCGGAGTCAACGGCGGTGGGGCCTACAACCGCAGCGGCATCCTGACCCTGATCGCCAGCACCGTGGCCGGCAACACCGGCGCCAACGGCGCGGGCCTGTTCAACTTTGGCGGCACCCTGTTCCTCACCAATGCCACCCTCAGCGGCAATGCCGCCGTGCAGAGCGGCGGCGGCCTGTACAATGCCAACACGGTCACCCTCAACAACGTCACGGTCGCGTTCAACAGCGCGGCCCTGGGCGGGGGCGGCCTGATAAACCAGGGCGGCACGCTCTCGCTCAAAAACAGCCTGGTGGCGCTGCAGTCCGTGGGCGGCGACTGCGCCGGCAGCCTGAACAGCCTCGGCAACAACCTCGACGGCGACCAAAGCTGCGGCCTCACCGCCCCCGGCGACCGTCCCGGCCTGGACCCGCGCCTGGGCGCCCTGGCCTACACCGGCGGCTCCACGGCCACCCACCGCCTCCACGCCGACAGCCCCGCCATCGACGCCGGCAACGACAGCGGCTGCCCCACCGTCGGCCAGCGCGGCCTCACCCGCCCCCAAGACGGCCCCGACGAAGACACCGTGGCCACCTGCGACATCGGCGCCGTGGAATACACCCCGGGTCTGGACCCGTAAAGACCGTATGTGGGTATGTGAGTGTGTGGGGGGGGTGGGTTGACTCACACACCCACATACCCACCCACGCCTTTTCTCCCATACCCCACACCCCCACACCGCCCCTGGCACGCCTCTTGCACTCCCCTCCCTGCGCGTCTTGTCGCCATAGCGTTTCGTGCTAGACTCTCCGCTCGCCGACAGCGGTCTGGCCGCTGCGCGAAACCCAGGAAAAATGGTGAAGGCTATAGTGTCAATGCGAACTATTCTCGCGCGTCTCGCCCTGTTCAGCGTGGTCGCCCTCTTGGCGGCCGGCTGCCAGCGCAACCTGATCTATCTGAGCACGCCCCAGGGCAACGCCCTGGGACCATCGGCCACCCCCGACCGCAATGCCATCATGCAGGCGGTCGCGGGCACGGTGGAATGGCGCACCTCGGCCAATGGCGAGTGGACGGCCGCCCAGCAGGGCCAGGTGCTCACCCAGGGCGCCGAAGTGCGCACCGGCGTCGACGGCCAGACCACGCTGCGGCTGACCGAAGGCAGCAAGATTTACGTGGGTTCCGGCACCGAGGTGGTCTTTAACCTGCTCAATCCCTATCTCGACAGCCAGCTCACCGAGCTGAACCTGGGCCGCGGCCAGTTGTGGGTGCTGCTCAACGGCGGCGCCCTCGATGTGAAGACCCCGCTCGGGACGGCCACGGCCCGCACCGCGTATCTCAGCCTGGACTATCAACCGCAAGGCCAATCCCTGTCCATCACCTGCCTGCAAGGGGTGTGCGGCTTTGGCAGCATCCTCATCCCGAGCGGCTACAAACTCGAAGATGCCGAGACCAATACCGCCACCACGCCCATGCAACTGGCCGACTTTGGCGTGTGGGGCACGACCGTGCCCGAGGCCGCCCAGCTGGCCCAACTGGCCACCGAAGCCGTGGCCCAGGGCAGCGCCACCATGCCCATCGTGGCCACGCTGACCCCCAGCCGCACTCCGTCGCCCACCCAAACGCGCACGCCCACCCAAACGGCGCCTCCGACCGATACCGACACGCCCGTGCCCGACCAACCCACGGCCACGCCCATCCCGCCCAGCGCCACGCCTATTCTGCTCAGCGCAACGCCGGCGCCGCCCACCCAGCCGGTGGTGGTGCCCACCACCACGCCGCGGCCGTTTACGCCGCTGCCGCCCGCGCCCATCATCGGCCAGCACACCGTGCAGAGCGGCGAGACCATTTTCTGTATCGGGCGCACCTACGGCGTGCTGCCGGGCGCCATCGCCCAGACCAACGGCCTGCGAAACCCGTTTACCGTCTATCCGGGCCAGGTGCTGCGCATCCCGAAAATCCAGTGGCGCACGATCTCGCCCGGGCCGGTCTGCGCGCCGCAATTCCTCTCGCCGTTCCCGGGCCTGCCGGTGCCCACGGCCACCAGCGCGGCCACGGCCACGCCGGCCAGGCCGCCCCTGTCAATCGAAGTGAACCTGTCCTGCCTCGCCAACTGTGGCTCGTCCGAGGGCAGCTACGTGATCCACGTGGAGGTCAGCGTCAGCGGCGGCCTCGCGCCGTACAACTTCAATCCAGCCCAGTCCTTCGACGTCACCGTACCGCACTGCACCGAAGGCTCGGGCACCGTCACCGTCAGCTCGGCCGACGGTCAGGTAAATTCGATGCCGTGGTTCTATCATGATGTGTCCTGCCCCAATCCATAGACCCATCTGAGTGACTTGCGGGCGGGCGGACAGCCGGTAGCACCGGTGATCCGACCGCCCGTTTTTGTTTGCATATTGAACGGCCTTCTCGTATGATGCGCCTCCGCCCACCCTCACTTCACCGCTGATGTCAGCTACCTCCCCCCCCACCCCGCCCCGGCCGCCCACCGGGATGAACAAGCCCATGACCCGTCGCGGCTGCCTCCTGGGGATGGCCCTCTGGGCCGTGATCATGACCCTGCCCCTCTGCGCGCTGGCGGTGGCCATCCGCGGCGAAGTGAGCTGGCAGCGCGGGCCGTTCACCGAAGACCGGGTTTGGATCGTCCGTTCCGACCCGGGCTCCGGCGAGGAGGCCGCCGGGCTGGCCTACTCGAGCGTGCGCGTGACCTCAGGGCGGCCGGGCAACGGCGGTCCGGTGTGCGCGCGCACCCGCGTCAACTTCTGGCTGTGGGCCGGCGACAGCGAAACCGTGGACTACTGCGAATGCTATCAGCCCACCGGCGGCGGCGACTATGACGTCACTGGTGCCTGTTAGGCAGACGGACCTGCTGGACACTTTACAACCGCCCGTATCGCCCTAAAATTGTGGCCACCGAACGACCCTCTGATTGGAGGCAATACCATGTCCACCGATTCTCCCGCTTCTGAGATGGAAGGCGAAATCTTCTACCCGGCGCCCGAAGTCGTCCAGCAGGCCACCGTGCCCGACTGGGACGCCGTGGCCCAACACGCGGCCGAAGACCTGCCGGGCTTCTGGGCCGAACAGGCGCGCGAGCTGGAATGGTACAAGCCCTGGGACACCGTGCTCGACGAGAGCCAGAAGCCCTTCTTCAAGTGGTTCGTCGGCGGCCAGACCAACATCGTCCACAACTGCCTGGACCGCTATCTCAAAACCGCCACCCGCAACCAGACCGCGCTCATCTGGGAAGGCGAAAAGGGCGACACGCGCGAGTTCTCCTATGCCAGCCTCAACCGCGAAGTCTCGCGCTTCGCCAATGTGCTCAAGCAGCTCGGCATCGCCAAAGGCGACCTGGTGACCATCTACATGGGCCGGGTCCCCGAGATCATCATGGCCATGCTGGCCTGCGCCAAGGTCGGCGCCATCCACTCGGTAGTCTACGGCGGCTTCTCCGTGGACTCGCTGGCGGGCCGCATCGACGACTCGCAGTCGCGCGTGGCCATCACCTGCGACGGCGCCTTCCTCAACGGCAAGCTCGTCGAGCTCAAGCAGATCATGGATGAGGCCCTCACCCGCTGCCCCACCGTGGAGCACCTGGTGGTGGTCAGACGCACCGGCGCCCAGGTGGGCTGGGTGAACGGCCGCGACCACTGGTATCACGACCTGATGGCCGACCCGGCCCTCAGCGACGTGTGCGCCACCGAGGTGATGGACGCCGAAGACCCGCTCTACATCCTGTATACCTCCGGCACCACCGGCAAGCCCAAGGCCATCCTGCACACCCACGGCGGCTACATGGTGGGCGTCTACACCACGCTCAAGATGGTCTTTGACCTCAAGCCGGCCGACCGCTGGTGGTGCGCCGCCGACCCGGGCTGGGTGACAGGCCACTCCTACATCGTCTATGGCCCGCTGCTCAACGCCGCCACCAGCTTCATGTACGAAGGCGCGCCGTCCTTCCCGGCCGCCGACCGCTGGTGGAGCCTGGTGGCCAAGCACGCCATCAGCGTGTTCTACACCGCCCCCACCGCCATCCGCGGGCTGATGCGCTTTGGCGAAAGCTGGCCCGACAAGCACGACCTGTCGTCCCTGCGGCTGCTCGGCACGGTGGGCGAGCCGATCAACCCCGAGGCCTGGAAGTGGTATCACCGCGTCATTGGCCACGGCCGCTGCCCCATCATCGACACCTGGTGGCAGACCGAGACGGGCATGTTTATGATCACGCCCACCCCGGTCGTGCCGCTCAAGCCTGGCTCGGGCACGCGCCCGTTCTTTGGGCAGCAGGCCGAAGTGCTGGATGAGGCGGGCAACCCCGTGCCCGACGGCCAGGAAGGCTATCTGGTGCTGCTCAAGCCGTGGCCCGCCATGCTGCGCACGGTATTCAAGGACCCCGAGCGCTACGTGCGCCAATATTGGAGCCGTTTCCCCGGCAAGTACACCACCGGCGACTCGGCCAAGCGCGATAAGGACGGCTACTTCTGGATCATCGGGCGCGTCGACGACGTGATCAAGGTCTCGGGCTACCGCCTGGGCACCGCCGAGATCGAGAGCGCGCTGGTCAGCCACCCGGCCGTGGCCGAGGCGGCCGCCATCGGCCTGCCGCACGCGATCAAAGGCACCGGCATCCACGCCTTCTGCATCCTGCGCCAGGGCTACGAGGCCTCGGAGGCGCTGTCAGCCGAGCTGATCGAGCACGTGGGCAAGCACATGGGCAAGATTGCGCGGCCCGAGGCGGTCACCCTCGTGGACAAGCTGCCCAAGACGCGCTCGGGCAAGATTATGCGGCGCGTGCTCAAGGC
>CAYUYN010000205.1:5847-7457 GCA_964449185.1 uncultured Anaerolineales bacterium
CTCACCTGTCCCAACTGCCAGGCCCCCATCGGCCCGCTGGACAACACCTGCCAGGCCTGTGGCGCCGACATCCAACTCGTGACCCTGGCTGCCGAGCGCGCCCTGCTCCAGCGCGCCCTGGCCGACGCCGGCGCCGTCCAGCCGGTCAGCCCCGAGCAGTTGGTGCCCCGCCTGGGCGACTACCTGGTGCTCCAGGGCTACGTCACCGCCGAAGACCTGCAAACCGCCCTCGTCCAGCAGGCCCACGCGGGCGGGCAGCACCGCCTGATCGGCCAAACCTTGCAGGCTATGGGCTGCCTGCCCGCCGACACGCTGGACCGCGCCATTGCCAGCCGGCTGCTGGAGCTGCAGACGGCGCTGCTCCAGGCCAACGAGGGCCTGGAGCAGCGCGTGGCCGAGCGCACCGCCGAGCTCAAGCTGGCCCTGGAGCGCCTGAGCGAGTTCAACACGCTCAAAGCCAACTTCGTGGCCAACGTCTCGCACGAGCTGCGCACCCCGCTGACCCACATCAAGGGCTATACCGTCCTGCTCAGCGACGGCACCCTCGGCCCCCTCACCGCCGACCAGCGCCAGGCTCTCACCACCACCACCGGCGCCATCGGCCGGCTGGAACAGCTCATCAACGACCTGATCTCTTATGCCGCCGCTGCCAGGGGCGACCTGACCCTCAACCGGCGGCCGTGCTCGGCCGCCATGGTCGTGCTCCAGGCCGTGCAGCGATCGCAGGCCAAGGCCGACCGCCAGCACGTGGCGCTGCGCCAGGTGATCGCCGCCGAGGTGCCGCCCGTGCTGGTCGACGAAGAAAAGCTGTTTTGGACCCTGATGCAGCTCATCGACAATGGGCTCAAGTTCACCCAGCCCGGCGGCTGCGTGACCATCTCGGCCGCCCGCCACGCCGGCCAGGTCGTGCTCACCGTGCAGGACAGCGGCATTGGCATCGCCGCCGACCGCCTCCAGGAGATTTTCGAGCCTTTCCAGCAGCTTGACGGCTCTTCCACCCGTCGCTACGGCGGCACCGGCCTGGGTCTGGCGCTCGTGCGCCGCATCCTCGAGGCGCACGGCGCGCACATCACCGTCAGCAGCCAGCCCGGCGCCGGCAGCGTGTTTTCGTTTTCGCTGCCGAGGTACGAAGCGGGCTAAACATGTTCTATCTAACCCCCACCTAACCGCCTATCATTCAGAAGGCCGCCATCGTGCTCGAACTCTTGAAAGAAAAAGAAACCCTGCCGCAGATCGCTTCGCGACACGGCATCCATGCGAACCAGCTGCGCAAATGGAAAGTGCAGGCCTTAGAAGGTCTGCCCAACCTGTACATGCGCGTCGACCAGAATAAGCGGGCGCTGGAAGCTGACCACCGGCGCCAATTTGAGATTGCCCCTTGCTGATGCAACAATTCTTTCGTACGCTCAATCAAACCCGTGGCCCGCTCCACGCTTCTGCCTGGCCTTGGCCGCCGCACCTTACCAACCGAGACCTACGCGTCCCACACTCGCGGACAGTTTCGCTGCGGCCCCACCGGATTATGTAGTGGCCGCGCGCATTGAAATCGAGTTTATAAAGTGCCGCTACAGCCGCTACTGCCGCCCTATGTCCGGACCCGCCCAAGCCGC
>CAYUYN010000206.1:0-7431 GCA_964449185.1 uncultured Anaerolineales bacterium
CGCGCCCAAGGCCGAAGCCAGGGCGCCGCCGGCCACAATCGGGCCGATGCCGGGGAGGGCCAGGGCGGCGATGAGCCCGACCAGGAAGCCCGCCACCCCGCCCAACAGGCCGCCGCCAAGCGCGCCGCTGACGGCACCCTCCACGGCGTTGGTGCCGGTGTCTTCCACCAGCTGGCCGGTCTCGTGGCGGTCACGCAGCGCCACACCGATTTGGTCGCCGGAAAAGCCGGCCGCGCGCAGCGCGTCGATGGCGCGCTCGGCTTGCGTCCGATCCTGGAAGATAGCCGCCACGGTGCTGCGGCCGGCCATAGCGCGCATGCCTTCTGGTCGATTGGTGTTCGGATTCATCGTCATGTGCACTCTCCCTTTTTCTGCTGAGTCGCCCGTCACCGGGTCACTCTGGCGCTGACCATTCGTTTCCCAGCGTGCGCCGGGTCCGCTGGCCTCGTCGGTTGTGTTGATCGGCTTGGCTTCTTCTTCGATGGCGCCCTTGTACGTGTCGACGTCCTCGCCGTCCATCGCCGCGTCGTGCTCGCGCAGCGCGGCGTCGTTCTCGGCGTCACGGGTCTGCCCATTGCGCGACGACCCGTTGTCAACGCTGGGCTGCGCCTGGGCGGCCTGGGGGAGCAGGGTCGCGGCCAGCGCGGTCAGGCTCGCGTCGGTCTGGCTTTCCTCATTGAGGGACAGCTGCAGCACGTCGGCTGCGCTGTCATCGCCCAGCTTTTGGGCAAGGGTGCGCGCCGAGCCGTAGCCGGCGATTTCGTAGTGCTCCACCTTCTGGGCGGCCGTGATGAGGCCGTTGTCCAGCACGGCGGGGTCGCCGCCCTTCTTGGTCAGGGCAGTGCCTTCCTTAATCAGACCGGCCATGCCCTTGCACTTATCACCGCCGGGTTCTTCGCCCAGGCCCAGCAGCAACTGCTCCAGCCGCCGCACGTGTTCCTTGGTCTGGGCCAGGTGCGTGGTAAAGGCGCTCTTGAGCTCGGGCGCGTGCGCGGCCTTGGCCATTTTGGGCAGCGCCTTCACCAATTGGGTCTCGGCGCTGTGCAGGTCCTGCAACTCGTGAAGGTATAGGCTTAGGAGTGTAGCGAGTGTCATACCGAGTTCCTCTCTGGGTCATCAAAGTTGGGTCCAGCGCTGAACGCCTGGGGTAACAGGAGCCTGGCCGGGAGGCGGGCCGCCGGGGCAGACGGCCGGCGCTGCGGGCGTCCCCGGCTACGTTGAGCAGGGGACGCCGTCTTGACACTTGCGGGTTACCGCAGAGAAGTGGGAGACTACAGCCGATCCTTGTCCCGCTTGCGGGAGGCTTCGTACTCGGTCATGCGGCGGCCGAATTCTTCTTCGGCGCGCTCGCGGGTATAGCCATACTTCTCCTGCAGCGCGCCCAACAGCTTGTCCTTCTTGCCGCCGATGGTTTCCACATCGTCATCGGTGAGCTTGCCCCACCATTCGCGGACATTACCCTTCATCTGCTTCCACAGGCCCTCAAAGACGTCCTCATTCATCGGCTCAACCTCCCAACGGATAAGGCTGCCGGCGCTAACCCGGCAGCGCACCAAACCCTTTTCGGATCGCCCCCCTATTACCGGCTCAGGCCGCTGTGGTCAACTGCTCCAGGGCCTGGGGAATTTTCTCGAACTCAGAGGACTTGTCGAAGAAGTAGCTCGCGCCCGCTTCCAGGCACGTCTGGCGGAACGGCAGAAACGGGTAGTTCGTCAGTGTACAACGAATTACGCGCTCCGCCAGGATTGATCCCAAACTCCCTGCACCAGGGCCGTAGACGCGCGACTGCGCTCCTACGGCCGGCCGCGCCACAGTCTTCACTTACACCCATACGGAGGTTGGCGGCCAAAGCAACAATTCCATCGCAATCGCGGCCAACTTAACCATACCGCAAAACAGTCGATTTGTACGGAGCAACCTAGACGCCCGTCCACTTTCACAAGCCTTGGACGCCGGCCCGCGGCCTGCCAGGCGGCCGGCTTCGTGCCGTTGGCGCCGCCCAGCCGGAAGCAGGCCGTGACGGTGGTGCCCTGCCTCGCCTGCCCAACGATGCTGATATCACCGCCCAGCAGGTCATGCCCAGCAGCCCAAACGACTTTGCCTGATCGCGGTGTCAGGTTTCACCGACACGCTGTCGGGGCACGGCCGCCGAATCAAAACAGCCTGCGCGAGGCAGAGCGCAGGCTGTCGGCGGCGGTCAGGGTGTCGGGCGATTTAGTTGAGCAGGCCGGTTTTGGGGTCGTAGGGAGGCTCGCCGCCTGGCTCTTCATCGAGATCGTCATCGTCATCTTCGAAGTCGTCGCTCTCGAACTCCTCGAAGTCCTCCACGAACATCTCGGAGATGTCCATGTAGCGCGCAAAGTTTGGCTGGCTCTCGGCCAACTCCACGCGGTCCCAAGCCACCAGGCCCACCACCGACGAGGCGCCCTCGGCGTTGGTCACCAGCGCCCAGCCGGCCAGGGGTGTGATCATCTCCTCGCCGTCCTCCACAAACACCGCCCCCCAGCCATTGGCGGGCATGATTTGCAGGATCTTTTGTTCAGCCATGGGGACCTCCCTCACTCAACAATGTCGGTGCCAGCCGCGGCGAGCGCGGCTGCTGCTTAGATATCCAGGTTCTTCACGCTCTTGGCGTGCGTTTGAATAAACCGGCGGCGCGGGTCCACCGCCTCGCCCATGAGCATGTCAAAGGTGTGATCGGCCTCGGCGGCGTCTTCAATCGTCACCAGCAGCAGGGTGCGGTTGGCCGGGTTCATCGTGGTATCCCACAGCTGCTCGGGGTTCATTTCGCCCAGGCCCTTATAGCGCTGGAGCACGGCCTTATCGTGGGCGGCCGAGCCCATGTCCTTCAGAGCGCGCTCCTTCTCCTGCTCGTTGTAGACGTAGCGCACGTCCTTCTTGTACTCGATGCGGTACAGCGGCGGCTGCGCGATAAACAGATGGCCTTCCTCGATCAGGGCCAGCATGTAGCGAAAGAAGAAGGTCAGCAGCAGGGTGCGGATGTGGCTGCCGTCCACGTCGGCGTCGGTCATCAGCACCGTCTTGCCGTAGCGCAGGCCCTCGAGCGAGAAGTTGTCGCCCACGCCCGTGCCCAGCGCCGAGATCATGGCCTTAACCTCGTTGTTGCCCAGGATCTTATCCAGCCGGGCGCGCTCGGTATTGAGGATCTTGCCGCGCAGCGGCAGGATGGCCTGGAAGTGCCGGTCGCGGCCCTGCTTGGCACTGCCGCCGGCGCTGTCGCCCTCGACGATGTACAGCTCGCACTTGCCCGGGTCGCGCTCGGAACAGTCGGCCAGCTTGCCGGGCAGGGTCAGGCTTTCCAGCGCCGACTTGCGGATGACCAAGTCGCGCGCCTTCTTGGCGGCGTCGCGCGCGCGGGCCGAGGTGAGGCACTTCTCCACGATGGCCTTGGCCTCGCGCGGGTTCTCTTCCAAATATTCGCCGAAGGCCTCCACCAGCACCTGCTGGACGTAGGTCTGGACCTCCGGGTTCATGAGCTTGACCTTGGTCTGCGACTCGAACTGCGGCTCGCGGTGCTTGATGCTGACGATGCCGGTCAGCCCTTCGCGCGTGTCGTCGCCCGAGAAGTTCGGGTCGGCGTCCTTGAGCAAGTTGGCCTTGCGGGCATAGTCGTTGATGACGCGCGTCAAGGCCGAGCGCAAACCGGTCAGATGCGTGCCGCCGTCGATGGTGTTGATGGTGTTGGCGAAGGAGTAGACCGACTCGGTGTAGGAGTCGGTGTACTGCACCGCCACCTCGATGCCCACGCCTTCGACCTCGCGCTCGCGGTGCACCACCGGGTGCAGGCGCTGGCGGCTGCGGTTAAGATAGCGCACGAAGGAGGTGATGCCGCCTTCGAAGTAAAAGTTCATCTCGCGGCCGTCGCGCTCATCGCGGAACAGCAGCGTGACCCCGCGGGTGACGAAGGCCATCTCGCGGAAGCGCATGACCAGGGTTTCAAAGCGGTAGTCCAGGCCGTCTTCCTTGAAGATCTGCCGGTCGAACTTGAAGGTCTGGGTGGTGCCGTGCTCGTTGGGGCCGGCCTTGCCGACGGTCTTGATGGTGCCCACCGGCACGCCGCGCTCGTAGCGCTGGCTGTAGCGCTTGCCGTCGCGCGCCACTTCCACCACCATCCACTCCGACAGGGCATTCACCGCCGACACACCCACGCCGTGCAGGCCGCCCGACACCTTGTAGCCGCCGCCGCCAAACTTGCCGCCGGCGCCGATGACGGTCATGACGACGTCCAGCGTCTCCATGGGCTTGCCGCGCGCGTCCTTCTTGGTGGGGTGCTGGCCCACGGGGATGCCGCGGCCGTTGTCGGCCACGGTGACGCTGCTGTCGGCGTGAATGAACACCGAAATGGTGTCACAGGCGCCGGCCAGCGCTTCGTCGATCGAGTTGTCCACCACTTCGTAGACCAGGTGGTGGAGGGCCTTGCTGTCGGTGCCGCCCACGTACATACCGGGGCGCTTACGGACGTGGTCGATGCCCTCCAGGGCCTGGATCGATTCAACGCCGTAATTGTTCGCCGTAATGTCTTTTTCAGCCATAAATTGCCAACTCCGTCCACGGCTCGCCGCGCGCCGCCGCAGGCGCCCAGCGCGGCCGGCAGCCGCTTCCCAGGATATGGAACACTTGTATTATAACCGCTGGCCGCCACCGGCGGCGGATCACCCTGCTCATCTTCTTCCGAACAATTTTATGATTTGCGCGGCAACCGCCGCTTTTCGGCCTCGGTGCGCGCCTGGAGGTTTTGGCGCATTTCCAGCCACCAACGGTAGCGGTCCTGATAAAACACAAAGGTGGCGGCCACCAGCGCCGTAGAAATGAACGCGTGGCCCCCCACCCCCAGCAGCAGCAGCCACGAGCCGGAGGCGGGCACATTCCACACCAGCCCCAGCCCCGCATTGATGAGCACGACCAGCACAAACAGGCTGGCCACGTGCGGCAGGTTGAACTGCACCATGCGCACGCTGTCCCACAGCGCCCCCGGCAAGCCGCGCCGCGCTAACAGCATGGCGTGCAGCGCAAAGCCACCGTAAAAGAGCGCCCACAGCATCAGGGTAAAGGCCAAAATCCAGGCCAGGCTGCCGAGCAACGGGCTGAAGTACCACAGCAGCCCGCAGATGATGAGCAGGGGCGTGCCCACCACAATCAGGAAGAGCACCGCCAGGACGGCCAACGCCGTCAGGCGAGCCCAATCGCCCCACACCTGGCGCAGCAGCAAGGCCGTGTTCAGCCGCCGGTCGCGCACCTGCTGGGCGATGCCGCCAAAGTACAGCGCGCCCAGGAACAGACCGGCCAGCACAAACGCCGCCCACAGCAGCAGGTACAGCGGCACGCTGTCCACATACCAAATGAAGGGCTGTCCAAGCGGGGCCGCGGTGGAGCCGCGGCCCGCCAGCAGGCTGGGCAGCCCCAGCGGTGTGGTGCTGAGGAAGGAGAAGACATTGAAGCTTTGGCCATACTCAGTCAGCCGCTGGCTGAGTATGGCCAGCACGGCCAGTTGGTCGGCTGTGGCTTCACGGCTCAGCTCGGTCACCAAGACTTTGGAGAAGCGCTGGACGAGCGGCAGGATGGACAGGCGCGGCCCCAGCCACAAAAACAGGTCGAGGACCAGGGGCAGCAGTATCAGCTCGAGGCGGGCATTGACCGTTTCAAAGCCGCCGGCCAGTGAGGCGATCACGCCGTGCGGCGGAGTGGGCAGCTTGATGGTCGGTTGGGTCATTGCCGATCGATTCTACCACAATCATCTTTGTGTTCGCTGAGCGGCGACCATTGGGTGCCTCTCCCGTGGGTGGCCCGGGCGCGCGTATTGCGTATTGCATATTGCATATTGCGTCCCAAAGGGACTGGCCTGAAGGACGTGCGCGATATTCCGTGGGTGGCCTGGCAGCCGAGGCGCGGCCAAAAATGAGAAATGCACCCGGCCATGGCACAGCGGTAACGGAGAGGTCTCAAACGGGCTACGCCCTGTTTCAGACCTCCCAGACGATGCGCAGCCGGCGGAAAACCAACGCGGGCGTAGCTTAGTCAACGGTTGACCGCCCCGCCCGCCCGTGTACAATGCCGCCTGGCCTTGGCTGGCGCGGCGGCGCCCACCCACCGGCCTTCCCAACCCGCCGCCCTATCACTCGCCAGGGAACACGCAACCATCATGGAGCAATTCGTCATCGACGGGGGTTACCCGCTGCGCGGCACCGTCACGCCCGCGGGCAATAAGAACGCGGCCCTGCCCGTGCTGGCCGCCTGCCTGCTCACGGCCGAGCCGGTCGTCCTGCACAACCTGCCGCGCATCCGCGATGTGGACAGCATGCGCGAGATCCTGGCGCAGCTCGGCACGTCCATTGAAGAGCTCGATGCGCACTCCTGGCGCCTGCACACGCCCGCGCTGACCACCTCGCACCTGGACCCCGAGCTGTGCCGCCGCATCCGCGCCTCGCTGCTGGTGGCCGGCCCCATGCTGGCCCGCCACGGCGAGATCACCCTGCCCGTGCCGGGGGGCGATGTCATTGGCCGGCGCCGCCTGGACACACACCTGCTGGCGCTGGAGGGACTGGGCGCCACCATCCGCTTCGAAAACTCTCAGTTCTTTATGCAGGCCGACCGGCTGGTGGGCCAGGCAGTGCTGCTGGACGAGTGCAGCGTGACCGCCACCGAGAACGCCGTCATGGCGGCGGTGCTGGCGCGCGGGACCACCGTGCTGCGCAACGCGGCCTCCGAGCCGCACGTGCAGGATTTGTGTCTCTTCCTCAATCACCTGGGGGCGCAGATCGAGAATATCGGCTCGAACACCCTCGTCATCCGCGGGGTTGAAGCCCTGCACGGCGGTGAATACACCCTGGGGCCGGACTACCTGGAGGTGGTGAGCTTTATCGGGGCGGCGGCCGTAACCGGCGGCGAGGTGCGCATCCGCAATGCCGGGGTGCGGCATCTGGACATGATCCGGTTGGCCTTTGGCCGCCTGGGGGTGCGCTGGGACAATGACGGCGACGACGTGGTGGTGGGCAGCGGCCAGTCGCTGGCCGTGGTGCCCGACCTGGGCGGCGCCATCCCCGAGATCAAGACCAATGTCTGGCCGGCCTTCCCCACCGACCTGACCAGCATCGCGCTGACCGTGGCCACCCAGGCCACCGGCACCATCTTGTTTCACGACTGGATGTACTCGGGCCGCATGTACTTCACCGACAAGCTGGTGAGCATGGGCGCCCGCATCATCCTGTGCGACCCGTACCGCTGCCTGGTGCAGGGACCCAACGCCCTCCAGGCCGAACAGCTCGAGTCGCCCGACATCCGCGCCGGCAGCGCGCTGCTGTTGGCCGCCCTGTGCGCGCGCGGCCAGTCGGTGATCCGCAACATCCGGCAGATCGAGCGCGGCTACGAAAACATCGACGAGAAGCTTAGGGCGCTGGGCGCGCGCGTGGAGCG
>CAYUYN010000207.1:0-7413 GCA_964449185.1 uncultured Anaerolineales bacterium
TCATCCGGCCCTTTGTCCACCATCGGGCCTTCGTCGCGCATCAACTCCACCAGCGAATACGTCTTGTGGGTGTGCTTGGGGAAGATCTCGTCGGTGTTCGGGGTTTCAAACGCCATCGTGAACTCCCCTGCTGATTAAGCAGTCACCCGTCATCAATCGCTCACCCATGACTGTTCACTGATTGTTGTCCACGGAGGGCTGATCATTCGCCGCCAGGCCGCCGTCTTTGCGCACTCGCCAGATGTGCAGAGAGATGATCAGCGTCATGATCAGGGGCAGGACGGCAATGTGCAGGGTGTAGAACCGGATAAGGGCATTCTGGCCTACCTCGATTCCGCCGAGCAGCAGCTCACGCGTGACCGGCCCGAGCACGGGAGCATAGCCGGCCATGTTCGTGCCGACGGTGATGGCCCAGAAGGCCAATTGATCCCAGGGCAGCAGGTAACCGGTGAAACTCAGCCCCAGTGTGAGCAGGAACAGGCCCACGCCCACGACCCAGTTGAACTCGCGCGGCGGCTTGTACGCGCCCGTGTAGAAGACGCGCACCATGTGCAGGATCACCACCAACACCATGGCGTGCGCAGCCCAGCGGTGCAGGTTGCGCGTGAATTGGCCCAAGGGGACCGATAACTGGATCTCCTTCATGGTCGGGTAGGCGCGCTCGACGGAGGGCACGTAGTAGAACATGAGCAGCACGCCCGTAAAGACTAACAGCCCGAACAGGATGGTCGAGATGATGCCCAGCCCGAACGAGTAGGACCAGCGCAGGCTCTTGCGGCTGATCTTGACCGGGTGCAGGTGAAAGAAGATGTTGCTCGTCATCGCCAGCGAGCGATCGAGCGGGTTGTCCGGCCAGCCATGCCGAAAGAACGAACGCCAGACGCGCGACTGAAACAGGCGGGTGGTCAGAGATGATCGCAGCATGTCTTGGATTGTCCGCACAGGTGGCGCGGGCTGAAGGCTGAGGCCCGCCTCAGCCTTCAGCCCGCTGATTTATTTCACCGGCAGGGTTTGAGCGTAGGCCGCCAGGTTGGCCCGGTCTTCCAGGGTGTAACCCAGCGCCACGCCCGCCGGCATGGGCACGCCGGGATGCCCGAAGGAGGCCTTGTGGAAGAACTCCCACGGGTTCTCGGCCGCAACCGTGCCGACATACTCCGGCTCCGCCGCGTCGCCGAAGTTCAGCTTCTTTCCGTCCGTGCCGTGGCAGGCGGCGCACGTCTTTTCGAACTTGACCTTGCCCCGGGCCGCGTCGCCGTTGACCGTCCCGTCGGCGTTGATGTAGGGCGCGCTGTCATACGTCTCAGACTGAATGAACGTGACCAGCGCGGCGATGTACGCTTCGCCCATCGCCTGCGAAAAGTCGTGATCTGGGTTCTGTTGGCCGGTGAGCCACCCGGTCAGGTCTTCGGCCGACAGGGTGGCCGCGTCCAGGATGCCGCCGAAGCCGGTCAGGTGCGAACCGGAGCCATACACGCCGTCCGCGCCCTGGTAGTCCCAGCCGTGGCACTCTTTGCAGCGCCAGGTATCCGCGCCGGTGAGCGTGTTGGTCGTCTGCGTCTTCCACAGTGGCTGATCGGTCGTCGGCGCTTCGGCCCCGACCACCTCCCACCACACGTCGTACAGCTGGCCGCCCCCACTGACCATCGGCTCCGTGGGCAGGGTCTGCGCGTAAGCTAGCACGTTGGCGAAGTCGTCCGGCGTCCAGTTGTTGGCGATGCCGGAGGGCATGGGCCAGCCGGGCTGGCCAAAGCGCACCTTGTGAATGAACTCCCACGGGTTGTCGCCCGCCACCTGCCCCAGGAACTCCGGCTCTTCGAGGCTGGCGAAGTTGATGGCGTTGCCCTGTGGGCCGTGACAGAGGGTGCAGACCTCTTCAAACCGGACCTGACCCTCGGCCGCATCACCCGCAGAGGTCCCGTCGGCATTCAACAAGGGCGCAGCGTCGATTTGACCCTCAGTGATGAACAGGGCCAGGTCGATCAGCGCCTGCTCATCCAGCACCGATGAGAAGTCGTGATCCGGGTTGGTGCTGCCCTTGAGGGCCGCCAGCACTTCAGGCGCGGGCTGGTCCCGGGAGGCGAAGATTCCGGCGAAGCCGGTCAGGTGCGAGCCGGAACCATACGCGCCATCTACGCCCTGGTAGTCCCAACCATGGCACTCCTTGCAGCGCCAGGTATCCGCGCCCGTGAGCGTGTTCGTGGTCTGCGTCTTCCACAACGGCTGGTCAGTCGTCGGCGCTTCCGCCCCGATCACCTCCCACCAGGCGTCGTACAGCAGGCCCCCGCGCACCAGTTCGCCCTCCAGCACCTGCGCCGATGTGGCCGCAGGCGAAGCCGGCACGGCCGTTGCCGGGGGCGAGGTGGGCGCAGCAGTGGGGGCGGGGGTGGAAGGGGCGCAGCTCGCCGCCAGGCCGATCAGCGCCAGCGCCGCGCCTACGAAGATCGTTCGGGTGATACGGTGGTTTTCCATTCGACAGTCTCCTCGCTCGGTGAACAGTTGTGACGGGCAGGTGCAGGCAGCGCGCCTGCGTCCCTTGCTTGGGCCTCGTGATCCGGCGGGTGGGCAGGCCTATCGCCGCGAGCTACGGCAACGCTGGCTGATAAGCCAGCGGGTTGGGCTCGAAAACGACCTCCTCGGTAAAGCGGAACGTTTCCATCCTGACAGCTTCCGTTGGGCAACGAGCCGCGCACAGGCCGCAGCGGATGCAGCGCGTGGGGTCGAGCAACATGGCCGACTGGGCCGACTCGCGCCGCACCAGGGCGGCCACCTGCTCGTCACCGTCCAGGGCCGCGACGGGCACCAGCTTCAGGCAGTCGGTGGGGCAGACGTCCACGCAGCCGTTGCACAGAATGCAGAGCTGCCCGTCAAAGATGGGGTTGAGGCTGCAGATCAGGCAGCGGCCAGCCTGTTCGCGCGCGGTGGAGGCCTCGAAGCGCATTTCCACGGCCGCCACGCCGATGCGCCGCTCGACGGCCAGCGCCGGCGGCGGGCGGCGCGGCCAGCGCAGGTAATTGCGCAGCGGCCCAATGTTGGCGTAATCGCGCTTGGGCACCACACTGAAAAAGCCTTTGCGGACCAGGCGCGGCTGAACGTGCTGCAGCCGGGCGTGAATGCCGCGCGCGGCCCGCTGGCCGTCAGCGACGGCGTTGATAATCAGCCGCGGCCCAAAAGCGATGTCGCCGCCGGCGAACACGCCGGGCGCCGTGGTCATCAGCGTCTCGCGGTTCACCGCCAGCGTGCCGCGCGGGGTGACTTCCAGTCCATCTTCCGGCTGCACCCAGGCGAGCTCGCCGGTCTGGCCGATGGAGATGACGACGCTGTCGCATTCCCAGGTTTTCTCGGTACCGGGGATCAGCTGCGGGTTGAAGCGGCCGCGCTCGTCGAACGCGCGGGCCACCGCCAGGGTCTCAACGCCCATCGCCCGGCCGCCCGCGCCCAGGATGCGCTTGGGCGCAGCGTGGGTGTGGATGACGATGCCTTCCTCTTCGGCCTCGGCCACTTCCACCGGGTCGGCCAGCATCTCGGAGCGATCTTCCACCACCAGGCAGTCCACCTGCTGCGTGGCGCCCAACCGGCGCGCCGCGCGGGCCACATCGAGCGCTGTGCCGAGGTCGCCGCCCGATTGGGCCGGCTGCCCCAGCCGGGCGGCGGTGCGGGCCACGTCCATCGCCACGTTGCCGCCGCCAATCACGAGCACGCGTTGGCCGAGGTCCAGGTTGTAGCCGCCCAGGTTGACGTTAATGAGGAAATCCATGGCGCGCAGCACGCCATCGAGCTGCTCGCCTTCGACGTTCAGCTTGCGGCTCTGGTAGGTGCCGATGCCGATGAAGACCGCGTCGAACTCGCGGCGCAGGTCGGCCAGGTGGAAGTCGCGCCCGAGGGCCTGATTGAGCTTGAGCGTGGGCCCCAGGCGCAGGATCGCTTCAATCTCCAGGTCAATCAGCTCGCGCGGCAGGCGATATTCCGGCACGCCCAAGCGCAGCATGCCGCCGGCCACCGCGGCCGCGTCGAAGATGACGACCGCGTGGCCCAGGAGGGCCAGGTCGTGCGCGCAGGTGAGCCCGGCCGGCCCGGCCCCCACAATGGCGACGCGCTTCCCAGACTTCTCGCCGCGCTGGCGGGCGGCGTTGAGCCCGGTGCGGCTGCTGGGCAGGGTGGTATTGCCCAGGGCAATGGGCGCGCGCGGGCCAACGTAGCCGGGCCAGGCCGGCGGATGGCGCTCGGCACCCGTTTCGCCCAGGTACACGCCGTAGCGGTCGTTTACAAAGCGCTTGAGAGCGCGGATGGCGATGGGGGCATCGATCTTGCCGCGGCGGCAGGCGGCTTCGCACGGCGCCCCGCAGACATAGCCGCAGGTGGAGGCCAAGGGGTTGTTTTCGCGGGCGATCAGATAGGCGCGCTCGTCGTCGCCCTGCGCGATGGCGGTGACGTAGCCGCGCGCGTCGGTGCGGACCGGGCAGGCGAACTGGCAGGCGACCGCCTGCTGGTAGAAAACCATGTCGGGAAGGGCAGCGCGATAGGGCGGCTCGACCATGAGGCCTCCTAGCGCCAGTGTAAGCAGCGAAGGTGTGGATTGGGTGTAGGCGGGGTGTGAGCTGGGTGGAACTTCGTTGAGCGGGCTGAGCGGCGGCGCCGTTATTCGAAGCGGTAGCCGTAGCCGCGCTCGGTAAGCAGGTGCGTGGGGTCGCCGGGGTCGGCTTCGAGCTTCTTGCGCAGGGTCCACATGTAGTGCTTGACGTGCTCGATCTCGCCGGCGTAGGCCGGCCCCCATACCTCGGCCAGCAGGGTCTCGGCCGGGAGGGTGTGGCGGGCGTGGCGGGCCAGGGTTTCGAGCAGGTGATACTCCGTGGGGGTCAGCTCCACCGCCCGCCCACCCAGAGTGACGCGGCGCTCGTCAAAATCAATGCTCAGGTCGCCGCTGGTCAGGGTGCGGCCGAGGGGCGCGGCGCGCTCGCTGCGCGCCAGCACGGCGCCCACGCGCGCCACCAGCTCGGCGAAGGAGAACGGCTTAGTCACGTAGTCGTCTACGCCCAGACGAAAGCCGCGCAGCTTGTCGATTTCCTCGCTCTTGGCCGTCAGCAGGATGATGGGCAGCGGCGCCTGGGCCCGCAGCCGTTCACACACTTCCCAGCCGTCCATGGCGGGCATCATCACGTCCAGCACGGCCAGGTCGGGCACGGCTTCCGCCGCCAGGCGCAGACCGGTCGGGCCGTCGGGCGCCGTCACCACCTGGTAGCCCGCCTGGCGCAGGTGGTCGGCGACCAGCTCCACCAGTGTGGCGTCGTCGTCAATCAGCAGCACCGCCTGGCGGCTCATGCGTCCCTGGCCACAGGCAGCGTGAAGGAGAACACCGCCCCGCCCCGCGGGCCGTTCTCGGCCCAAATGCGGCCGCCCTGCGCTTCCACCAGGCGCCGGCAGACGTAAAGCCCCAGGCCATAGCCGTAAGCCGGCTGCGAGTCGCTGTTATCGGCCCGGTAGAACTTGTCAAAGACATGCTCCAGAGCGCTGGCCGGCAAGCCGGGGCCGGCGTCCTGGACCATGACGGTCACTTCGGTCTGATCGGCGCGCACATCCACGAACACTTCCCGCTCGGGCGGCGAATACTTGTCGGCGTTGTCGAGCAAGTTCGTCAGCACTTCGGCCACCCGGTCGCGGTCGGCGTAGACCAACGGCAGGCCGGGCTTGGCCGGCAGGCGGATGGGCCGGTTGGAGGCGCGCGCGCGCATTTGCTCGGCCACGTGCTGCACCAGCGGCAGCACGGAAATCGGCTCCGGGTGCAGCACCAGCTCGCCGGCCTCCACGCGCGCCGCACTGAGCACGTCGCGCACCAGGAGATCGAGGCGCTCGGCCTGCTGATTCATGATGGTGAACATGCGCGCGCAGGTGACGTTGACCGCGACGCAATCGACACCCATTCGCTCCACGGCGCCGCGCATATTGCTCAGCGGCGCCCGGATCTGGTGCGAGACCAGCGAGACGAACTCGCTGCGGGTCTGGTCGAGCCGGCGCAGCTCGGCGTTGGCGCGCGCCAATTGCTCGACCTTTTCGGCCAGCTCGGCGGTGCGCTCGGCCACCTGCTCGCTGAGGCTGGTGTTGAGGCGGCGGATCTCCGCTTCGCGGCGCCGGCGCTCGGACACATCGCGCAGGATTGCGGAAAAGCCCAGCGGCTGGCCGGCTTCGCCAGCGAGCTGGGTCAGCGTCAGCTCCAGTGCCAGCGGCTGGCCGGCGGCGTCACGGCCGGCCAGCTCGTGCCCGCGGATGAAACCGGCCTGGCGCACGCTGGCCAGCAACCACTGCAGCTCAACCTCGGCGGCCTCGCCAGGCGCCAGCAGGCCGGCCAGCGGCCGGCCGACGATCTCGTTTGGCGCGTACCCGAAGATCAGCTCGGCACCGCGGTTCCACGATTCGATCCGACCGGCCGCGTCCAGGCCCAGAATGGCATCGGCGGATGCCGCAGTGACCGACGCCAGCCGCTGCTCGCTGGCCCGGGCCTGTTTCGCGGCTTGCTCCTTCGCATCGAACCAGCGGCCGATGCGCGTCAGCACCCAATAGGTGAGCAGCGGCGCAATGGTGCTGTAGAACAGGATATCCAGGCTGAAGTAGCTGGCCGCGCCGTAGACGTCGTGGATCCAGCGTCCCGGGCCGATCTCATACAGAACCGCCAGCAGACCAATGGCGAGCGGCAGGGACCAACGGAGCTGGGCCAGGCGTTGGCGTAACGGTGGGGTGAACGATAGGCTCATGGCACCCGCTTTCGATGGTCGACTGCGCAGACGGCGCGAGGGCGTGTCAGCCCAATCGCGCCGCCGCTTATGGTACCACCAATTGTCCACGACGGCGCGCCGCGCGCCCGCTGCGCGTCACCAGGCGCCGGGCGCTGATCATGACGCTCGAGGCCCAGCCCGATCTCGCCTTCGCCCGCTCAGTCGAAACCGCCCTGCAGCAACTGTCCGATTACACCCGGCTGGAGGCCTCGCCGCTGGTAAAGGAGCTGCGACTGGCGGGCCCCACGCACATCGAGCGCGGCAAGGCGCTGCGCCAGCAGTTGCTGCTGGCCGTGGAAAGCCTGCGCCCGGCAGCGCAGCGGCCCGACGGCGTGCTGCCTCGAGAATGGCAGGCGTATGCCATTCTGCACGACGCCTACGTGGAGGACCTGCCAAACCGCGAGATTATGGCGCGCCTGTACATCTCCGAGGGCACCTATATCCGTATGCGGCGCAGAGCGCTGCAGGCCGTGGCGCAAACGCTGCTCGAAGTGACGGATAGGGGAACGCGCCGGTATGGTTAGAAGTCTTGGCGCCCCTGGCGGCCTTGGCGGTTATGCTCTCTGCGTTCTTCGCGGTTAGGCGCTTTCCCCCCGCGCAATCGTCACCAAATCCGCCAGCGGCCCATAGGCCGTGGTCACCGCATCGG
>CAYUYN010000208.1:0-7401 GCA_964449185.1 uncultured Anaerolineales bacterium
GCGGCCTGCTGCTGGCCGACGCCGGCGACTTTGCCGGCGGCGTCGCCGATCCGCTGCTGCGCATCCTGCGCGACGAGGCCGGTTTCACGCCCGCGCCGGCCGTCTCGGCCCACAGCGCCGTGCCCCTGGCCGACCCGCGCTACGTCTTGGTGACCGAGGAAGTCTACTTCTGCCCCTTTGCGGGCCTCTTCATCGCCGACATCCAGACCCCGGCCCACCCCCAAATCATCAGCCGCTTCAAGCTGCCTGAGAACATATCGCCGTGCACCGGGCGGCCCGACCCCAGCGCGATTTACACCGCACACAACCCGCTCTTGGTGGGCGACCTGGCCTTCATCACCTGGTATGCCGGCGGCCTCCAGGCGCTCAACTTCAGCGATCCGGCGCACCCCTATCGCGTGGGGTTGTATGTGCCTGACGGCGCCGGCGCCGCCTCGCACTCTTACTTGGGCAGCCACCCAGTGCAGCTCTGGAGCTACCCCATTCTGCGCGACGGCCTGCTGTATGTCAGCGACATCCAGAGCGGCCTGCACATCCTGCGCTACACCGGCCCCGGCGCGGAACTGGTCAACGCCGTGCCGCTGGCCGAGGGAAATGTCACCATCCTGCCCTAGAGCATTCTCACTTTCGCGTCTCCACCACCCCAGAAAGAGAGGAACTTTCCGATGACCCATGAGAATTACGAATATTCCGGCCTGATGGCCGAAGCCTGGGACCTGCTGCGCGGCGACACCAGCCAATGGTCGGACCGCTTCTTCTACCGCGACCTGATCGCGCAGAGCGGCCAGCCCGCGCTGGACGTGGGCTGCGGCACCGGCCGCCTGCTGCTCGACTACCTGGCCGCGGGGATCGACATCGACGGAGTGGATAACTCGCCCGAGATGTTGGCCATCTGCCGCGCCAAGGCCGCCACCCTGGGCCTCACGCCCGCTCTGTATGAGCAGACGATGGAGGCCCTCGACCTGCCGCGCCGCTACCGTACCCTCATGGTGCCGTCCAGCTCGTTCCAATTGGTCACCGACCCAGCCGCGGCCGAGCAGGCGCTGCGGCGTTTCTTCGACCACCTGCTGCCCGGCGGCCTGCTGGTGATGCCGTTCATGGTCGTCTACCACGGCGACACCACCCAAACCATCGTCCGCGAGGATTGGCAGTTGAATGGGGAACGGGCCCGCCCCTCCGACGGCGCCCTGGTGCGCCGCTGGTCGCGCTCTACCTACGACTTGGCCCAGCAATTGGAGCACTCCGAAGACCGCTATGAGGTCAGCCTCGACGGCGTGGTGGTGGCCTCCGAGCATCACTCGCGCTCGCCCGCCACCCGCTGGTACAGCCAGGCCCAGGCCACGGCGCTCTACACCCGGGCCGGCTTCACCAACGTGCGCGTGCTTAGCGAGTTCACCCACCAGCCCGTGGCGCCAGAGGACACGATCTTTTCGGTGCTGGGGACGAAGCCATGACGAAGGATGAGTTGATTGACAAAAACTACTAACCGGTTTACTCTTTTCCCAGATAATCGCAAACGAGTTACTAAATTACCTTATGTCTGTTCGCCACGCCGTTTTGGGTCTTCTGGCCCAGCGCTCACGTCACGGTTACGAATTACACACTGCCTTTGAGGCCGTGGTGGGCGGTGAGCATAACTGGGACGTAAAGCCGGCGCAGATTTACACCACCCTCTCGCGACTCGAGAAGGACGGGTTGGTGGCCAAGGCAGCGGTCGAGCAGGACAGCGGGCCGGAAAAACGTGTCTTTGCCATCACCCCAGCCGGCCGCGACCTGCTGGCGCAGTGGTTCATGTCGGGGGTGGATCAGGACCACCAGCGCGATGAATTCTTCGTCAAGTTAATGGTCTGCCTGGCCACGGGCGGGGCCCCGCCGCACAAGGTGATCCAGGCACAGCGCTCGCGTCTTTTCCAAGATCTGCATGGCATGACGGCGCAGCGCAACCGCTCCAATCCCAAGACCGAGCTGGCGCAGATTCTGCTGTACGACAAGGGCATCATGCACCTGGAAGCCGACCTGCGCTGGCTCGACATGATTGAAGCCCGCTTGGAGGAAATGAGCCGCCAGCCCATGCGCGCGCCGGAAGTGAAGCCGAGGGGAAGGCCTAGGAAAAGTGTGTAGGTGTGGGAATATGGGGGACGGTGTGTAAGTGTGTACGTGTGTAGGTGTGGAAGTGTGGATGAATGAAAAGTGAACTAAACGGACCACGCAACATCGCAAAGCATCCCTGTGGACGCACCACGGCCCGTACGACATAGCCGGCTGACTCAAAGGAACCGCCATGTCTCTCATTCAAGCTGATCAACTGACCAAGATCTACGGCCACGGCGAAACGGCTGTAACCGCGCTCGACCATGTGCGGCTGAGCGTTGAGCCGGGCGAGTTCGTGGCCATCATGGGGCCGAGCGGCTGCGGCAAGTCCACCCTGCTGCACCTACTGGGCGGGCTGGACCGTCCCACCGCCGGTCAGGTGCTGATCGACGGCCACAACCTGGGCACGCTGTCCGACGCGGCCCTCACCGAGCTGCGGCGGCGCAAGATCGGCTTTGTTTTTCAGTTCTACAACCTGATCCCCGTGCTCGACGCGGCGGAGAACGCGGCGCTGCCGCTGACCCTGGACGGTGTGCCGCTGGCGCAGGCGCGCGCCAGGGCCAGCGACTGGCTCAATCGCGTTGGCCTGGGCAATAAGCTTGCCAGCCGGCCCGACCAGCTCTCGGGCGGCCAGCAGCAGCGCGTGGCCATAGCCCGCGCGCTCGTCGCCGAGCCCAGCCTGATCCTGGCCGATGAACCGACTGGCAACCTGGACACCCGCGCCTCCGACGAGATCGCCGGTTTGCTGCGCCAGGTGTCGGACGAGTGGCAGCGTGCGGTGGTCATGGTCACCCACGACCCGCGCATCGCCGCCCATGCCGACCGTATCATCTTTCTTAAGGACGGCACCATTGTGGACGACACGCGTCTCGCCTCCGGGAAAGAAGGCAATTCCCAGAGAGTCGCCGACCGCATGACTTCGCTCACAAACTAGGCGCCATCCGCGCGGCCCACGCCGCCGTGTCGAAAGCAGGCACTCCCATGATTAACCTTCTTCTCGCCTCCCGCTATCTGGCTGGGCGCAAGCTCCGCACCGCCCTCACCACGCTCGCCATCGTCTTTGGCGTGCTGGTGGTCTTTGGCATGAACACCATCATCCCCGCCTTCATGGCCGCGTTCCAGTCCAACATCCTGGCGGCCGCCGGCCAGGTGGATGCCACCATCACCCTCAAGACGGGGGACGTGTTCGATGCGCCGGTGGCCGAGCGGGTGGCGGCGGTGGACGGAGTACGCAACGTGTCCGGCCTGATTGACCGGACCGTAAACGTCCCCGCCGATTACTTCGACGGCGACCCGGCTGCGCCGGACCAGGTGAGCGCTGTCTCCCTGGTGGGCATCGACGTCGCCCAGGCCACCGCCCTGCATGCCTATCCCGTCCAAACTGGGCGCTTTCTGGCGGAGGGTGACGGGGCCGTGGCAGTCATCAGCCAAAGCCTGGCCGATGCCCTCGACCTGGGCCTGGGTGACAAGCTCAAGCTGCCGGGCGCGACCGGCCAGACTGAGCTGACCATTGTCGCCCTGCTGCCGTCGCGCGCCGTGCCCGGCAACGAGGCAGTACTCGTGAGCCTGAGCCAGGCCCAGGCCATGTTCAACATGCCGGGCAAGATCAACACCGTGGAGGCCAACTTTGGGCCGGTGGACAACGTCCGCCGTTCCGAAATTGAACAGTCCCTGCTCGCCACGCTCGGCGAAGCGTTTCAGATCGGTGCGCTGTCGTCCAACTCCGTGCTGCTGAACAACCTGGGTCTGGGCCAGCTCATCTTCAGCCTGCTGGGCGTCATGGCGCTGCTGATGGGCGGCTTCATCATCTTCAACACGTTCCGCACGGTGGTGGTCGAGCGCCGGCGCGACATCGGCCTGCTGCGCGCCGTGGGCGCCAACCGTCGGACCATCCTGGGCCTGGTCCTGGCCGAGGGGCTTGTGCAGGGCGTGATCGGCACGGCCTTGGGCCTTGGGCTGGGTTACCTGCTGGGGTTGGGGTTCACGCTGGCGTATGCGCCGGTGATGCGGCAATACCTCAACATCACCATTGGTGGACCGGTGGTGACGTTGGGGCTGCTCGTGGGCAGCAGCGCGTTGGGCGTGGGCATCACCTTACTGGCGGGACTGCTGCCGGCCCTGAGCGCCAGCCGGCTCAGCCCGCTAGAGGCGCTGCGCCCTGACGTGGGCCGCCTCAGCCTGCGGCGCATGGCGGGCATTGGCTTTTGGGCCGGCGTCACCATGCTGCTGTTGGCGGTGGGCGCGCTGGTCTCCGGCAGCGCCGCCCTGCTGGGCTTGGGTGCCGTGCTGTTTGTGTTGGGATTGATCCTGGTAGCGCCGGCGTTGATCAACCCCGCCGCCAGCTTGTTCGGTGCGCTGGCGGCGGCCATCTTTGCGCGGGGCGGCACCGCCCAACTGGCCGAGGGCAACCTTTCGCGCCAGCCCTCGCGCGCCGCCATCACTGCCAGCACCACCCTGATCGGCATGGCCATCTTGATCATGGCGGGGGCGATGATCTCGAGTGTCACCATCGGCTTCGGGCGCGTGCTGCGCAAGAGTCTGGGCAGCGACTACGTGCTCATCCCGCCGTCCGTGGCGGTGTGGGGCACCAACGTGGGCGCGGACCCGGGCCTGGCCGAGGACCTGCGCGCGCTGGAGGGCGTGGAGGTGGTGAGCACCCTGCGGTTTGCGCCCACCCGGGCGAACGAGGTGGCCGCCTCGCTGATGGCGCTGGACCCGGCGACGTTTCCGCTCGTCAGCGGGCTGAACTTCAGCGCGGGGGATGAGAGCGCCTACGCCGCGCTGGACCAGGGCCGCAACATCATCCTCAATCCGGTGCTGGCCTCGGCCACCGGCGCGGCGCTGGGCGACAGCCTCGAACTGTTGACCCCGACCGGGCCGCAGACCTACCAGGTCGTGGCCGTGGCCGGCGACTACTTGAACTCCAAGCTCGCCTCCGGCTATATCGCGCACAGCCAGCTCGCCGCCGACTTCAACCGGATCGAGGATGTGCTGTTGCAGGTCAACCTGGCGCCGCAGGCCG
This sequence comes from uncultured Anaerolineales bacterium, assembly GCA_964449185.1. GTDB lineage: Bacteria > Chloroflexota > Anaerolineae > Anaerolineales > UBA6663 > CAYUYN01. Next base: position 5,114 of record CAYUYN010000208.1, read on the forward strand.
ATCGGGCCGCCGTTGAGGCCGGGTTCAAGAACGTGTTGTCCGCCTATCCGCAGTTCCGGCTGATTAACGGCCAGGCCTACATCGAGGAGAACCTGCGCGTCTTCGACGCGGTCGTTGTCGGGCTGATTGGGCTGGTGCTCTTCCTGGCGGTGCCGTCACTGATCGCCATGATCAACACCCTGGCCATCGGCGTGCTCGAACGGACGCGCGAGATTGGCATGCTGCGCGCGGTGGGCGCCACGCGCGGGCAGGTGCGCACCATCGTACTGGTGGAGGCGCTGATCCTGTCGGGCATCGGCACGGTGCTGGGCGTGCTCTCGGGTCTGTACCTGGGCTACATGCTCGTGCAGACCATGGCCGCGTTCGGCTACCCGATGGAGTTTGCCTTCCCCGGCTCGGCGGTGCTGCTGGCGTTGGCCGCCGGGCTCGTCTTCGGCGTCATTGCCGCGATCATCCCCGCGCGGCAGGCCGCCCGGCTGGAGATCGTGCGCGCGCTGCGCTACGAATAAGACAGCGGGATGGCGGGCAATGAACCCGGTTCGTTGCCCGCCACCCTGTTTTGTTTTCCAACCCTACACCGCCCCCGTCTTGCCCATGTTCGCCGGCGGATTGGCGGCCTGCGCGCCGGCGCTGGCCTGCTCGACGCCGAGCTGCGTCAACAGCTTGTGCTTGAGCTGGTTGTCGAACGTCTGCCACTTCATCTCGCGAAAATCATCGCTCTGATTGCCCGACAAGAAGCCGATGGGGATCTCAAAGCCGCCGGCCGACATCTTGCCACCGCCGAAGTAGCGCCCGGCCGCGTTCTTGCCGAGCGTGTCCTTGATGAAGGTATCCGGGTCCAGGGTGAGCTTGTTGGTGCGCATCGAGCCAATCAGCATCTCTTCACCATCGCTGGTGACGATGCCATAGACGATGGCGGTGTGGACGTTCTCTTCGGTCAGCAGGAAATCGGCGGCCTGCGGGATGGCATCGCGGTCTTCGGCGCGCAGGAAGCCGATGCCGGCGATGGAAAAGTTTTCCACGATGAGGCGATTGCCCAGCGCGCGCCGGATAATGTCCATGGTCTGCTTGCTGCGCGCCTGGCTCATGATCTGGGCCAGCGGTTCGGCGTCGCGGAATTGGCTCAGGAAGGCGGCGGCCTGAAAGTCTTCGGCATCGGCGCGGATGAAGTCGTTGGTGTCAGTCAGCAGCCCGTGCATCAGGGCGGTGGCCGCGATGACGTGGCTGCGCTCGGCCTTGTCCATGGGCAGCAGCCCCTGGCTGAGGTACTGCGCGTAGAGGGTGGCCGTGGCGCCGGTCCGGCGGATGTCGGTGAACTCCGGGCGCAGCCGGTCCTGCAGCGAGTGGTGATCCACCACGATCAGGGTGGGCACCCCGGCGGCCTCCAGCGCCTCCACGATCTGATTGGAGGTCGTGCCCTGGTTGTCCACGAACACCGACCCTTGATAGACGCTCAGGTCCAGGTCCGGCTCATAGTGCAGCAGGCCGATGCCCAACAGTTTGAGCAGGGCCACATTCTGCTGATGGCTGATCTTGCCGCTGTAGACGATGTCGGTCGCGATGCCAAAGCGCTGGCTGATGAGCTGGTGGGCGTAGGCCGACGAGATGGCATCGGGGTCGGGATAATTTTGCAGCACGATGATGTGGCGCTCGCCCCGGTGCGCCGCCAGCATCCGCGCCAACGGCAGGTCGGGCGGCGTCGGCGGCGGCTGTGAGTTGCCCTGGCCATTCTCGTTGGCGGGCACGGGCTGCTCGGGGTGCTCGGTCACGCGCTTCATCGCCCCATCAGCAGGAGCACGCCGGCCGCCACGGCCAGGACGGCCGCGACGGTGCCGAGCCCCGGAAAGCTGAGACCCAGGCCCATGAGGCCGGTCAGGATCAGCCAGACCGCCAGCAGCGCCAGGCCCAGGTTGTTGCGGATGCGTTGGTTCATGCTAATCTCCCTTGCCGCCGTGCATCGAGCTCAATAGTAATCAGCCGATCGTTCAATTGTCTATCTATCCAGCCGGCCAAAAGGATACAAGTTTGTGCGCCCGGTCGGGGCCTTAGCGTTCCACGAACGCGCGCGCCGTGCGCAGGTTGGCGCGTGGCGCCACAATGGGCGTGACACAGCCAGTGCCCAGGATAAAGCGCCGCCCGCCCGTCAGCGCCGCCGCGCGCTCCGCCTCCGCGGCCACCGCCTCCGGCGTGCCATACACCATCGTTTCCCACTGGCTCAGACCGCCGCAGGCCGCCCCGCGCAGTCGCGCCAGCCCGCCGGCCAGGTCGGGCGGCGTCTGGGTGTCGTG
>CAYUYN010000209.1:0-3553 GCA_964449185.1 uncultured Anaerolineales bacterium
CGCCGCACCGCCGCAATGGCCTGGCCCACGTCCCAATACTGGTTGGCGTCCACGCTCAGCCGGCAGTCCGGGCCAATGGCCGCGCGCACCAGCGCCACCCGCCGCTCGTCGTCGTCCGGGTTGACCCCCACCTTCACCTTGAAGTGCGTAAAGCCCTCCGCCAGCGCTTGCACGCACAGCCGCCGCACCTTCTCGTCCGAGTAGCCCAGCCAGCCGGCCGAGGTGGTGTAAGCCGGGTAGCCGCGCGCCCGCATCTCGGCCTCGCGCTCGGCCTTGGTGGGCGCCAGCCGCTCCAGCAGCGCCAGCGCCTCGGCCGGCGTCAGCGCATCGCTGATGTAGCGAAAGTCGAGGCAGGCCACCAACTGCGCCGGCGTCATATCCGCCAGCAGCTTCCACAGCGGCTTGCCGGCCACCTTGGCATACAAGTCCCACACCGCGTTCACCAGCGCCGCCGTCGCCAGGTGGATCACGCCCTTCTCCGGTCCCACCCAGCGCAGTTGGCTGTCGCCGGTGAGTGCGCGCCAGAAGCCGCCCATATCGGCCGTGATCGACTCTAGCGTCCGGCCCACCACCAGCCGCGCCAGGCTGTGGATGGCGGCCACGCACAGCTCGTTGCCGCGCCCGATCGTAAACGTCAGCCCGTGCCCGGTGACGCCGCTCGGGCTGTCGGTGTGCAGGATCACGTACGCCGCCGAGTAATCCGGGTCGGGGTTCATGGCGTCCGAGCCGTCCAGCTCGCGCGAGGTCGGAAAGCGGATGTCGTGGACCGTGTAGTCGGTAATGGTGATGGACATGGTAGAGATAGGCCCGATTTTCATCGTCGCGTGTCTTTCCTTCCGTGCGATCCGCTTTTGCGCGAAGCGGTGTAATCTGTGTACGGTCGTGCCAGCCACGCTGCGCGGGGTGGGGAGCATTGCCAAGGGCATGGCGGATGGTAGTCCCTGAGTGGGTGGCGGTCAAATGCTGTTCCGTCCCCAGTTGCCCTTTTCTCCCACCCCACCTATTATTACCCTGGCGATCAGCTTATGGACATTCTGACCCTCCTCTCCCGGCTCACCGAGTCCCAGCGCCTCCTCATCGCCGTCGTCGGCGCGGTCGCCGTCATGCTGGCCGGCCTGCTCGTGCTGGTCATCTTTGTGCGGCGCGCGCGTCGGGGCGAGCGCCAGGCCGAGGGTTCGGTCACCCAGCCCGCCGGCACGCTGGCGGCCAAGACCGCCGACCATCACACCCCGCCCTACCTGCCCGCCCTGCCCAGCGGCCCCACGCTCGTCGTCGAGAGCAGCGGCCAAGTCGTCGCCCTCAACGAATTGCCCTTCGTCCTCGGCCGCGCCCCCGAGAGCGCCCTCGTCCTCGACCATGCCGGCGTCTCGTCCCAGCACGCCCGCATTTACCGCGATCCCAACTTCGGCCTGTGCATCGAAGACCTCGGCTCGCTCAATGGCCTGTACGTCGATCAGCAGCTCACGCGCCGCAACCTGCTCCACCGCGATTGCCGCCTCACGCTCGGCGAGACCATCGTCCTCTTCCGGGCCGGCATCGGCAAGGCTTAGCGTGAATTCCATCCAGTTCCGGCCTATACTATCCGTCAGAGGGCTCTCAGAGTTGTAGGAGCGGGCTCTGCCCGCGAGGTTCCCTTACCGCCGAGGGATCGCGGGTAAAACCCGCTCCTACAAACGTTGGCGTCGTTGACGCCGACGACAGCCCGCAAACACGTTAGGACCGCGCATGGTAGTCTGCCCGCACTGCCAAACCGAAAATAAGCCGTGGGCACGCTACTGCGGCGGGTGCGGCCAGCCCCTGCCCGCCGCCGGCCGCCCGGCGGTCGCCCTCGACCTGGACGATGAGGCCCAGGCCGCCTCCACCCAGCCTCTCAGCCGGCCCGTCGTGGCCGCCGGCTCCGTCACCATGCTCACCGGCTCCGGCACCCGGCCCCTCAACCACAAGACCGTCTTCACCCCCCGGCCCGATGGCGCCATCTTTGGCGACCGCTTCCTGCTGGCCCGCCTCGACCACACCGACAGCCTCCGCCAGCGCTACCTGGTCAACGAGATCGGCGTCACCGACGCCCAGCGCATGCGCCAGTGCGCCCAGTGCGGCGCCGTCCACAGCCGGCCCCAAAAACACTGCACCGCCTGCGGCGCCGAGCTCACCCCCCAGGCGCCTGCCCTGTGGCTGGTCGAAGCCACCACCCGCGCCTTCTTCGGCCCGGCCTTTGGCCTGGCCGCCCACGGCTTGGCCCACCCTGCCCTGCGGCCTCCCCTGGCCGCCTTCGAAGAGCGCCTCGGCAGCAGCCTGCGCTACAGCCTCGTGTCGCCCGTCGTCCAGCCCCTGCCCAATCATCTCGAGCGTCCCGTCGTGCTCGAGTCGGCCGCCGGCCTCGCCGCCGGCCTGGAATTTCTGCACGGCCTCGGCCTCACCTTTGGCGGCAAGCTGACGCCCGCCATCTTTGCCCTGACCAACGACCGCCTGGTCTGGGCCGATTTCAGCAGCAGCCCCCTGCATTCCGAGCTGGACGACAAGGCGCGCGCCGCCGACACCCGCGCCCTGGCCGAGCAGCTCTTCACCTGGCTCACCGGCCGGCCCAAGTTCACCCTCGAGGTCGTCCTGGCCGCGCCCCTCAAGGCCGTCTTTGCCCACGCCATCACCGGCCCCGGTTACCTCACCGCCCAGGCCCTGGCCACCGCCTGGGCCGAGGGCTACCAGCCCGAACAGCCCCGCCCCCAGGTGGAGGTGCGCTCCGGCCGCCGCACCGACGTCGGCCGCCTGCGCACCCTCAACGAAGACAGCGTGCTCGCCATCGAGCTTGTCCGCATCGTCCAGAGCCAGCCCGAGCCCCTGGGCCTGTATGCCGTAGCCGACGGCATGGGCGGCCACTCCGCCGGCGAGGTTGCCAGCAGCACCATCGTCAACAGCCTCATCCAGCACGCCGTCTCCGACCTGGCCAACACCGTGCTGCCCGCCGTTGACCCGGTCGACTACCTGGCCTGGCTCATGGTCCTGGTCGATACCGCCAACCGCGCCCTCTTCGAGATGCGCAAGGCGGCCGGCACTGACATGGGCTCCACCCTGGTGGCCGTCGTCGTCGATGGCGTCCAGGCCCATGTGGCCCATGTCGGCGACAGCCGTGCCTATTTGATTAACGCTCAGGGGATTCAGCGCTTGACCGTGGACCACTCGCTCGTCGAGCGCCTGGTCACCACCGGCCAGATCACGGCCGAGCAAGCCCGCACCCACGAACAGCGCAACGTGATTTATCGCACCATGGGGGATAAGGCCAAGGTCGAGGTCGAAGGCGCCTCGCACCCGGTGTCGCCCGGCGACCGTCTGCTGCTCTGCTCCGACGGCCTCAGCGGCATGGTCGCGGACGAGGCCCTGCTCAACATCATCCGCGCCGCGCCCTCCCTCCAGCTCGCCTGCGAAGAAATGATCAAAGCCGCCAACGCCGCCGGCGGCACCGACAACATCTCCGCCGTCCTCATCGAAGTCGCCTCCACCCGCCCATAAGTGCAGTCCGTAAAGTCCTGCGGCATGCGGCCTTTGCCCCGGGGCACCC
>CAYUYN010000209.1:3653-5829 GCA_964449185.1 uncultured Anaerolineales bacterium
GGGACATTTCTACTTTGCAGAACAGGGGGACATTTCTACTTTGGGTTGACACTTGGCGAAACCACCCATTGTGTCTCATGGCCATCGGGTGTAGCATGCTTTTCATCATTCGGAATGACTTTCATAGGAAGCATTGACCGTGGGCGTGGGCTGCGTGGCCGCGCCCATCTTCTTGTCCGCCAGGCAAGCCGCTGCCGCGTGAAGAACGGCCCAACGGGAGACACAACGATGCCCTTGACCCCCGACCAATTGTCAGACGCTTACCGCCAGATGCATGTCATCCGCAAGTTCGAAGAGACCATCCGGCGCCTGTACGAGCGCAGTCAGATCCGCGGCTCGTTTCATCCGTGCGTCGGGCAGGAGGCCACCGCGGTGGGCGGCTGCCTGGCCCTGCGCCGTGACGATTACGTCACCTGCACCTACCGCGGCCACGGCGTGGCCCTGGCCAAGGGCCTGAGCGTGCGCGCCGGCCTGGCCGAGATGCTGGGCAAGCGCACCGGCTGCTCCAAGGGCAAGGGCGGCTCCATGCACTTCACCGACCTGGAGGCCGGGCTGCTGGGCGCTAACGCCATCGTGGCGGCCGGCATCCCGCACGCGGCCGGCGCGGCCCTGGCGGCGCAGATGCAGGGCCGCGACACGGTGGCCCTGACCTACTTTGGCGAGGGCGCGGTGCACCAGGGCGTCTTCCACGAAGCGCTCAACCTGGCCGCCGTGTGGAAGCTGCCCCTCATCCTGCTGTGCGAGAACAACTTGTATTCCGAGATGACGCCCATCCACGAGACCTCGTCGGTGGCGTCGATGGTGCGGCGCGGCGAGGCCTACCAGATCCCCTCCGTGCAGATCGACGGCAACGACCTGGAGGCGGTCCACGCGGCGGTGGCGGAGGCGGTGGCGCGCGCCCGCGCCGGGGAAGGCCCAACCTTTATCGAGGCCATGACCTACCGCCTGTGGGGCCATATGATGGGCGACCCGCAGGTGTACCGCACCAAGCAGGAAGTGACCGACGCCTGGCAGACCGAGCCTATCGTGCGCCTCGGCCAGCGCCTGCTCACCCTCGGCTGCACCCCAGCCGACCTGGCCCGCCTCGAAGCCGAAGCCGACGCCACGCTGGCCGACGGCCTCGAGTTCGCCGAAGCCAGCCCGGTGCCCTCTCCAGAAGAGGCCTTGTTGGACGTCTTCGCGTGAAGTATGCCTATCATTACCTACGCTCAAGCCCTCAACGACGCCCTGCGCGAAGAAATGCGCGCCGATCCGCGGGTCTTCCTGATGGGGGAAGACATCGGCCATCATGGCGGCATCTTCCGCGTCACCAAAGACCTGCACGCCGAGTTCGGCCCGCTGCGCGTGCGCGACACGCCCATCAGCGAGGCGGGCTTCACCGGGTTGGGCATTGGCGCGGCCATGGCCGGCATGCGGCCGGTGGTGGAGCTGCTGTTTATGGACTTTGCGCTGGTGGCCGCCGACCAGATCATCAACCAGGCCGCCAAGCTGCGCTACATGTCGGGCGGGCAGGTGGCCGTGCCACTCGTCATCCGCGGGCAGCAGGGTGGGGGGCGCGGCAACGGCGCGCAGCACTCGCAGTCGTTCGAGTCCTGGCTGGCCCAGGTGCCGGGACTCAAGATCGTCGCGCCGTCCACCCCGCGCGATGCCAAGGGCCTGCTCAAGAGCGCCATCCGCGACGGCAACCCGGTGGTGGTCATCGAGCACAAGCTGCTCTACAACACCAAGGGCGAGGTGCCCGAGGGCGACTACAGCGTGCCCATCGGCCAGGCTGAGGTCAAGCGGCCGGGGCGCGACATCACCGTGGTGTCGTATTCGCATACCCTGCTCCACGCGCTGGCGGCGGCCGAGACCCTGGCCCAGCGCGGCATCGAGGCCGAGGTCATCGACCTGCGCACCATCGCGCCGCTGGATATGGACACCGTCCTGCGCTCGCTGCGCGCCACCGGGCGCCTGCTGGTGGTGCACGAGGCCCACAGCAATTGCGGCCTGGGCGCCGAGATCGTGGCGCGCGTCTACGAAGACGCCCCGGAGTTCCTGCTCGCGCCGGCCCGCCGCCTGGGGGCCAAGCACGTGCCCATCCCGGTGGCCGAGAATCTGGAGAACAGCGTGCTGCCCCAGCCGGCCGACATCGTGCGCACGGTGGAAGCCATGCTGCGGTGAAAACCCTGACGAC
>CAYUYN010000209.1:5929-7400 GCA_964449185.1 uncultured Anaerolineales bacterium
CCGGCCGACATCGTGCGCACGGTGGAAGCCATGCTGCGGTGAAAACCCTGACGACATCCACGCCGAGTTCAAGCGCAGGCAGGCCCTCGGCGTGCAGTACAAGTCCGACGCGCCTCACCTCATCACCGCCGGCGTCAAAAAGTGCGGCTGCACGGTCTACTTTTATGGACCGGATAACGTGACCCTGGAGGTACTGCGGCCCCCGCCGTAGACGGATGGCTTTCCACGGATCGCCAGATCCGTGGCCGGTGCGCACTTCGCGCCGGAACCTCGGTCGTCTCAAACTTGGCCGCGCCTCCCATGACAGGCTGGCACTCGCAGCGGCAGGCAGCGCGGCCTGGCCTGCGCCCCTTTTCTTCGCTACGAATTCAAAGCAAATCGGCTAAACTACCCCCATGACGGCCGACAGCCTGCTGGGGCAAACCCTCGACGAATACCGCCTGGTGGCCGTGCTAGGCCAGGGCGGCATGGCCCGCGTCTACCGCGGCCTCGACCTACGCCTACAGCGCTTCGCCGCGATCAAGGTCATCGACACGCAGTATCGCGCCGACCCGGACTACGTGGCGCGCTTCGAGCGCGAAGCCCGCACCATCGCCCAGTTGGACCACCCGCACATCGTGCGCCTGTACCGCTACGGCAATGTCGACGGCCTGCTCTACATGGCCATGGCGTACATCCCGGGCGCCAACCTGGAGCACGTGCTGGCCAGCTATCGCGCCGATGGCGGCTGGATTGAACCGCCCGAGGCCGGCCGCCTCATCCGCGAAGTCTGCCTGGCCCTCGACTACGCCCACGCCCAGGGCGTGATCCACCGCGACGTCAAGCCATCCAATATCCTGCTCGACCAGCAAGGCCGCGCCATCCTGAGTGACTTTGGCCTGGCCCTGCTGGCCGATGTCGGCACGCGCGGCCGCATCCTGGGTTCGCCCCACTACGTGGCGCCCGAGCAGGCGCTCTCGTCGGCGCAGGCCGTGCCGCAGAGCGACCTGTACTCACTGGGCATCATCTTGTATGAGATGTTCACGGGCGAGGTGCCCTTCCAGGCCCGGGAGCCCATGGACGTGGCGCTGATGCAGGTGCAGGACGCGCCGCGCCCGCCGCGCCGGCTGCGGCCCGAGCTCAGCCCGGCGCTGGAAGCCGTGATCCTCAGGGCGCTGGCCAAGGAGCCCGCGCAGCGCTATCCCACCGGCGCGGCGCTGGCGGCGGCCCTGGAGCACGCGCTCCGCCCGGAGGCGGCCCGGCCGGTGTTGGCCGGGGCGGTTTTGGCCGCACCTTCCACAATGTCGCGCCTCTCGATCCCCGACCGGGTGGCCCTGCAAATGGCCAGGCACGCGGAGCGTGTGCCAGCGCCCGCCCTCCCGCTGGACGCCAACCCGCCGTCCACAGCGCCGCAAACGCCGCCCCCCTGGCGTGGCCCCACGCCCACCGTCCGGCGCCCCTCGCGTGGCCTGGCCGCCGGCCTGGGCGTAGT
>CAYUYN010000210.1:0-7384 GCA_964449185.1 uncultured Anaerolineales bacterium
TCTAGCCCTTGCGGATGTTGACGCGCGCGGCGCCGGCGGGCACGGACGGTCCCAGGCTGGCGGGCATCAGGGCCACGCCGGCCGGGGCGCGGCCGTCGACGCGCGCCGCGACGGTGGCGTTGAGGCCGTCGCCCGAGATCACGACGTCGTCACCGTCCTGGATGTTGAGCTGCGCGGCGTCAGCCGCGTTGAGCTCCACATAGGGCAGGGGCAGCCGCGGGTGCATCACCAGCGAACGCACAAAGGTGGTGCCGCGGTCATACAGCACGGTCGTGGGCACCAGGGTCAGGCCATTTGGCTCGGCGTGCGCGGGGGTGGCCACCGTGCCGGCCGCCACGGCCTGGCCGCGCTCGGCCCCCGACGGCACCTGCACGCCCAGGCCCTGGCTGTTCTCGTAAGACGTGCCGCCGTAGTACAGGTCGCGGCCGCCCACATCGGGGAACTGCTTCACCACCGCGGCCAGCTTCTGGTAGGTCAGGCCGGCGTAAGCGGGCACCGCCTGGCCGATGGCCGCCAGGACCAAGGCCGCGTGCTGCGGCACGCCCACCCCTACGCGCGCGCCGATCTCGAAGGCAATCTGGTAGTCGGGCTTGCCCTTGGGGGTGATGCCTGGGTAAAAGCGCTGGACGCGCCGCTCGCCGTTGGTGTAGCTGCCCTCGCGCTCGGCCCAGGCCGCGGCCGGCAGCACCACATCGGCCGCCTTGGCCGTCTCGGTCAGGAACAGCTCCTGCACCACCACAAAGCCGTTGGCGCGTAGGGCGTCGGCCGTCAGGCGGCCATCGCCCACCGGGTCGGCGGCCACGATCCACTGGGCCTTGACGCCCGGGAGCGGCTGCGAGCGGTCGCGCGGGAGCACGCCCATATCCCAGGCGCCCTGGGTGTTGTTGTGCGGCCACACGGCGATGAGGCCGTTGTTGGGCCGCCCGTAGTGGTTGGTGGCCAGGAGCAGGTTGGCGCAGGCTTGCGCCAGCGCGCTGGAGCCGGCCAAGTCCAGGCCTTCGTGGCCGTAGAAGATCACGGCGTTGTCGGCCTTAGCCAGGGCATCGGCGGCCACGCTGGAGCCGGTCACCAGCATCCCCAGCACGGTCGACACTTCCTGGCCGTACCGGTAGCGCAGGTCATAGGCGGCGTGCTGGCCGGCCTTGGTGGGGCGGCCGGCGGCCACAATCAGGGTCGCGCCGCGGTCCACGGCCTGCTTGAGGCGCAGCCACCAGACCGGGGCTTCTTCTTCCAGGTCGGAGGCCACCACCAGGATGACGCTGCCGGCGCCCATGTCCTTGAAGTTGGTCCCCACGCCCACGCCCACGAGCTGCACCTGCTCGCCGCCGCCCATCTGCGAGTTCAGCTCGGTGCGGCCGCCCAGCCCGCTGACGACGCGTTGGAAGTTGAACAGGTCTTCGTTGGAGAGGCGGTCGCCCGCCAGGCCGTGCAGCGCCCCGCCGGCCGCCTTGAACTTCTCGCCGATGAGACTAAGGGCGGCGTCCCAGGTGGCTTCCTTCAGCTCCCCGCCCTCGCGGATGAGGGGCCGGGTCAGGCGGTCCGGGCTGGAGGCGAAGTGGTGGCCAAAGCGGCCCTTGTCGCAGATCCAGATCTCGTTGACCTGCTCGTTCTGGCGCGGCATGACGCGCTTGGTGACGATGTCGCCGCCGCTGCGCGCCTCGCGCCGGGTGTTGAGAGTAGTGTTGCAGCCCACCGGGCAGTGCGGGCAGATGGAGGCCGCCGCGTTGAGCTCCCACGGGCGGGCTTCAAAGCGGAAGTCGGCCGTGGTCAGGGCGCCCACCGGGCAAATGTCGGTGGTGTTGCCCGAGAAGTAAGAGTCAAAGCCCGGCTCGGAGAGGCTGATGATCTGCAGCTTGCGGCCGCGCTCGTAGAAGCCGATGACGTGGTCGCCCACGACTTCGTCCTGGAAGCGGGTGCAGCGCGCGCACTGGATGCAGCGCTCCTGGTCCAGGTAGATCAGGTCGCCCAGTGGCTCGTGCTTGAGCAGGCGCTGCTTTTCGGCAAAGATAAAGCGGCTCTTGCCGGGACCATGCGCGATGGTCAGGTCCTGCAGCGGGCACTCGCCGCCCTTGTCGCAGACGGGGCAGTCCAGCGGGTGGGAGGTCAGCAGGAACTCGAGGATGTCATCGCGCGCCTCGCTGACGCGCTTGTTGCCGCCCACCACCACCATGCCTTCTTCCACCGGGGTGGTGCAGGCCGTCTCGAGCTTGGGGGCCATGGCCACCTTGGGCCGGCCCTGCTCGTCCAGCACGGGCTGGCCGGTGGCGCGGTCGCGCTGCACGCGGCCGACTTCCACCAGGCACATGCGGCACATGCCCACCGGCTGGAGCTTGGGGTGATAGCAAAAGACGGGGATGTCGTTGTCGATGCGCTTGGCGGCATCGACAATGAGCGTCCCCTTGGGGACGGCGACTTCCGCGCCATCAATGGTCAATCGGACAAGATCAGCCATAAACTTTCGCCTGACTAGAAAACTTTCCAAAACCTTTGCGCTCTTTGGTGCGCCCGCCTGCCCCCTGCAGTATAGGGGGTTGCGGTTAGCCTGGGATTTTTCCCGCCAGCGTCAATCCCCAGCCGCGGCCGGTTCCTTGGGCTTCGCGGGCGCGGCGGCAGCGCGCGCCGGGCGGGCGGGCGCGGCCTTCTTGTTGTCCTTGGCGTGCGCGTCAAAGTCGCCGCGCCAACCCTTCAGGCTGGTCAGCACCGGCGCCACGGCAAACTCGCCCAGCGGGCACAGGCACTTGCCGGCAATTTGGCCGGCCACGTCGTTGAGCAGAGTCACATCGGCCAGGGTCACTTCGCCCTGGTTGATGCGCTCCAGGATGTGCAGCATCCAATAGGTGCCCTCGCGGCAGGGCGTACACTTGCCGCAGGACTCGTGCTTGAAGAAGCGCGTGGTCTTGAGGGTCAGCCAGGCCATGTCCACCGACTCGTCCAGGACGATGATGGAGGCCGAGCCCAGCCCGGCGCCCTTGGCCGCCACGGACTCGTAGTCCATGGGCGTGTCCAGGATGTCGTCGCCGCCCGGCAGGGGCGACGAAGACGCGCCGGCCGTCATGATGGCCTTGACACCCTTCCCGCTCGGGATGCCGCCGCCCAGCTCGTAGATCAGGTGGCGGAAGGTGGTGCCCAGCGGCAGCTCGTAGTTGCCGGGGTTCTTGACGTGCCCCGACAGGCAGAAGACCTTGGTGCCGGGGCTCTTCTCGGTGCCAAAGGTGCGGTACCACTCGGCGCCCTTGGCCAGGATCATGGGCACGTTGGCCAGGGTCTCGGTGTTGTTGACCACCGTCGGCTTCAGGTACAGGCCCTTGTCGGCCGGGAAGGGCGGCTTGAGCCGCGGCATGCCCAGCTTGCCTTCGAGCGACTCCAGCAGCGCGCTTTCCTCGCCGCAAATGTAGGCGCCGGCGCCCAGGTGGTTGTGCATGTCCAACGCGTAGCGGGTGCCAAACAAGTTCTGGCCCAGCAGGCCCGCGCGGCGCAGCTCCACCAGGCTGGCGTCCAGCGCGGCGGCAATATCCCAGAACTCGCCGCGCAGGTAGTTGTAGGCCAGGTGGGCCTGGGCGGCGTAGGCCGCGATCATCATCCCCTCCAAGAACTGGTGGGGGTTCTGCTCCATGATCTCGCGGTCTTTGAAGGTGCCCGGCTCCGACTCGTCCGAGTTGGCCACCAGGTAGCGCGGGTACGAGTCCTTGGTGAGGAAGCTCCACTTGACGCCGGTGGGAAAGCCCGCGCCGCCGCGCCCGCGCAGGCCGGAAGCCTTGACCACATCGATGACCTGCTGCGGGGTCATGGTGGTAACCACGTTCTTGAACGCCTCGTAGCCGCCGTTTTGGCGGTAGACATCCAGCTTGTGCAGGTCGGGAATGGCGCGATGGCGCAGAACGATAAGCTTGCCCGTGTCAGCCGTCATATCAGCCGGTCTTTCCGTTTTCGCCGCGGGTGTAGCGGTTGAGGATCTCGAGCGCCTGGTCCACGGTCATGGGCTGCTGGCCCGAGGCGCTTTCGTGGTAGTGGATGCCGCTGGCGTCCTGCACCTGGAACATGGGGGCCTTGTCGCAGGCCGCCAGGCACATCACGCCTTCCACGGTCCACTGGCCATCCTGGGTGGTGCCGCCCAACTTCACGCCCAGCTTGCCGCAGACCTCATGGGCCCACTGCTCGGCGCCGCGCAGGGCGCAGGGCAGGTCGGTGCAGATCTGCATGCGGCGGCGGCCGGCGGCGTGGTCGTAATACAGGCTGTAAAAGCCCACCACGCCCGACACTTCGGTGGCCGTCAGGCCCACCAGCGCCCCGACCTCTGCCATCGCCTCGGGCGTCACGTGGCCATACTCGCTCTGCGCGAGGTACAGCAGCGGCATGACGGCCGACCGGCGTTGGGCGGGGGGGTATTTGGACAGGATGATCTCGATTTGAGCAGCGTACTTGTCTAACAGCATATTTTTTGGGGGTAACGTGTAATTGGTAATTAGTAATTGTGCCGCCAATCGTCGGCGCCTTTTCAATTACCAGTTACCAATTACCAATTACCTGTCTACGTCGCCGAGCACAATATCAATGCTCCCGATAATCCCCACCACATCGGCCACGTAATGATTGGCCGCCATGAGGTTGAGGGCCTGCAGGTTGACGAAGGACGGCGTGCGCCAGTAGCAGCGGTGGGGCTTGGGGCCGCCGTTGCCGGCCAGCAGCACGCCCAGCTCGCCGCGCGGCGACTCGACGGCCACGTACACCTCGCCCTTGGGGGCGTTGAAGCCCTCGGTCCACAGCTTGAAGTGGTGGATGACGGCCTCCATGCTGCGGCCCAGCTCGGAGCGCGGCGGGGGCGCGATCTTGCGGTCGGAGGTCATCACCGGGCCCTTGGGCAGCTTGCGCAGGGCCTGGTCGATAATGCGCAGCGACTGGTGAAACTCCTGCATGCGCACGATATAGCGGTCGTAAACATCGCCGTGCGTGCCCAGCGGCACCTCAAAGTCATACTCCTCGTAGCCGCTGTAGGGCATGTACTTGCGCAGGTCCAGGTTCACGCCCGAGCCGCGCAGCAGCGGGCCGGTCAGGCCCCACTTCAGGGCGGTTTCAGCGGTCAGCCGGCCGATGTCCCGCGTGCGGTCAATCCAGATGGGGTTATTGGTCAGCAGGGCTTCGTACTCGTCCAGGCGGGGCGGCAGGTAGTCGATGAAGTCGCGCACTGCCTCTTCAAAGCCGGCCGGCACGTCGCGCCACAGGCCGCCGGGGCGGATGTAGGAGGTCATCATGCGCGCGCCCGAGATCATCTCGAAAATGTCCAGGATCTTCTCGCGCTCGCGGAAGCAGTAGAACAGGATGGACTGCGAGGCCAGGTCGGCGGCGTGGGTGCCCAGCCAGACCAGGTGCGAGTTGATGCGCTGCAGCTCGGCCAGCAGCACGCGCAGCACCTTGGCGCGCGGGGGCACCGGCACCTCCATCAGCTTCTCGATGGCCAGGCAATACACCAGGTTATTGCCCATATTGTTCAGGTAGTCGATCCGGTCGGTCATCACCAGGGCCTTGAGGTAGGTCTTGGCTTCCATGTTCTTCTCGATGCCGGTGTGCAGGAAGCCGATGTCGGGGATGGCGTTGACGACGATCTCGCCGTCCAGCTCGACGATCAGGCGCAGCACGCCGTGGGTGCTGGGATGCTGCGGGCCCATGTTCAAAAGCACCGTCTCGCCGCTCTCCAGCCGGTCCGAGAAAAGGTGCTTCAGGTCGTCAACCGTTGTTTCCAGCAGCTCGTTTTCGGTGCTCATAGTCACTCCAGCCGCTCACTCCCGCCATTCTTCCTCGGACAAACCCGCCAGGTCTTAGAAACCTGCCAGGTTTCCTGGGCTTCATCCTTCAGCCTTCAGCCTTCATCCTTGGTTTAGTCCTTGGCGTAGGGCTTCTTCTTTTCGATTTCGTCGAAGTTGAAGGTGAACTCAACCTCTTCGTAGCCCAAGGGATAGTCCTTGCGCAGCGGGTGGCCCTCCCAATCGGCAGGCATCAGGATGCGGCGCAGGTCTGGGTGCCCGGCAAATTGGAGGCCGAACATGTCGTAAATCTCGCGCTCGTGCCAGTCGGCGTTCAGGTACAGGCCGGTGATGGTGGGCAGGTTCGGGTCATCGCCCGGCACGCGCACCTTGAGGCGCAAGTTGGAAGGCAGGGCCAACTGGCGCAACTGGTAGAGCACGTTGAAGCGCGGCTCGGCCGGCCAGTCGTCCACCACGGTCATGGCCGCCAGGAAGGTGAACTCCAGCCCGGGCGTCTCCTTGAGGAAGCGCAGCACGTCCAGCAGCGCCGCGCGCTGGACGACGACGGAGGTCTCACCGCGGAATTCGACGACCTGTTCGATGGCCTCGCCAAACTTGTCTTTGAGCGCCGTGAGGGTTGCTTGGGTATGGGTCATGCCGGCCTGTTTACGCGTAATCCCTGATCTTTTCCTGCTTGACCTTCTCGTGCAGGGTCAGGATGCCGTGCATAAGGGCTTCGGGGCGGGGCGGGCAGCCGGCCACGTACACGTCCACCGGCACCACCTCGTCCACGCCCTGCACGATGGCGTAGTTGTTGAACACGCCGCCGCAAGAAGCGCAATCGCCCATGGCGATGACCCACTTGGGTTCGGGCATCTGGTCGTACAGGCGGCGCAGCACCGGCGCCATCTTGCGGCTCACGCGGCCGGCCACGATCATCAGGTCGGCCTGGCGCGGCGAGGCGCGCATCAGCTCCATGCCGTAGCGGGCCATGTCGTTGTTGGGCATGACGGTGCTGATCATCTCGATGGCGCAGCAGGCCAGCCCAAACAGCATGGGCCACATGGCGTTGGTGCGCCCCCAGTTGATGGCACGTTCGAGCGTGGTGGTCACCACGCCCATGTTGCCTAATTTCTGCTCAAAACCCATGCCTGCCTCCCGGCCTGGCGGGCCGCGGCCCTAATCCCATTCCAAGGCGCCACGCTTCCAGACCCAAATGTAACCGACCAGCAAGACCCCAATAAACACCAACATCTCGATAAAGCCAAATACGCCCAATTGGCGGAACGTGACCGCCCAGGGGAGAAAGAAGATCACTTCGATGTCAAACAGGATGAAGAGCACCGCCACCAGGTAAAAGCGCACCGGCATGCGCCGCATGGCCGGCCCGATGGGCCGCATACCCGATTCGTAGGGGGCCAGCTTGCGCGGCGTGGGCCGCCGCGGGCCAAAGAGGTGGCCCAAACCCACGACGATGAAAGCCAGACCGGTGGAAATGACGAGCAAAACCGCAATCGGCAAGTAAGCGTTGAGCATGCGCCTCTCGATACGGGTTGATTTTCCTGATTATTAAGAACGGGTGAGCCTGGGGCAGTAGTGTGTAAATCTTATCACAAGCAGATTTGCGAGTCAAACGAGCGGGGTGC
>CAYUYN010000211.1:0-5523 GCA_964449185.1 uncultured Anaerolineales bacterium
CCAGGCCGTGCTGCGCGAGACAGTGGTGCTAAAATTGGCGCATGCCGAACTCCTCGAGACCCTGCGCGGCACCGCCTCGCTGCGCGACTACCTCGGCGAAGCCGTCGGGCCCGCTGCGGTGCTCGTCAGGCCGGAACACATGGAGGCGGTGAGGCAGGCGCTGGCGGGCCTCGGGATACTCGCGGACGAATAAACAGCGTGTGGGTGTGTGAGCGTCCCTATTTCCCATACTTCCCTTGCTTCCTTTATTTCCCTTCCCTCCAGGCTTCCCTCTATGACCACCCTCGAGCGTGCCATCGCCTCTTTCACCGCCGCTTACGGCCACGCCCCCGACTTTGTGGCGCGGGCGCCGGGACGGGTGAACCTGCTGGGCGAGCACATTGACTACAACGCTGGCTGGGTGCTGCCGGCGGCGATTGACCGCGCCGCTTACGTGGCCGTGGGCGCGCGCGCGGATGGGCTTGTGAACATCCAGGCGCCCGACATCTACAGCGAGGCCAGCTTTCGCGCGGATCAGGTGGCGGACAAGGTCGACGCCACCGGCCACCCGCTGCGCCGCTGGGCGTGGTACCCGGCGGGGGTGGCCTGGGCGCTCCAGGCGCGAGGGTTGGCCGTGCACGGCCTCGATGCGGTGCTGACCTCGGACGTGCCGCGCGGCTCGGGGCTCAGCTCCTCGGCGGCGGTGGAAGTGGCCTTTGCGACGGCCTGGCAGCAGCTTGGCGGCTGGCGGCTGGAGCCGATGGACGTGGCCCTCACCTGCCAGCGCGCCGAGAACCAGTACGTCGGTGTCAACAGCGGCCTCATGGACCAGTTCGCCTCGGCCTGCGGCCAGGCGGGCCACGCGCTCTTGTTGGACTGCCGCAGCCTGGCTTGGGAGACGGTGCCCATGCCGTCCGAGGTGGCCATCGTGGTGGCCGATACCCTCCAGCGGCGCGAGCTGGGCCGGAGCGAATACAACGTGCGCCGCGCGCAGTGCGAGGCCGCGGTCGCGGTGCTCGCTCAGGTGCTGCCCGGCATCCGCGCCCTGCGCGATGTCGCGGTGGACGACTTCAACCGGCACGCCCACCTGCTCGACCCGCTCGTGGCTAAACGCGCCCTGCATGTGGTGGAGGAATGCGCGCGCACGCTGGCCGGCGCCCAGGCGCTGAAGGCCGGCCGCCTGGCCGACTTTGGCGCGCTGATGAACGCCTGTCACGCCAGCCTGCGCGATCTGTACGAGGTCTCCATCCCCGAGCTGGACCTCATGGTGGAGGCCGCCCAGCGGCTGCCCGGCTGCTATGGCGCGCGCCTCACCGGCGCCGGCTTTGGCGGCTGCACGGTGAACCTGGTGGCCGCCGGCGCGGCCGCCGACTTTGAGCGCGAGCTGGGCCAGGCTTACCAGCAAGCCACCGGCCTGCGCCCTGAAATTTATGTCTGCCGCGCCTCAGCCGGCGCGGGGATCGATTGACCACCCCGCGCAAGCCGCGCCGCCCGCCGCGCCCCCGGCCCAAGACCCGCGCCGAGCTGCTCGCGCGCGAAAAGGAAGTGTGGGACGAGCTGGCCGCCACCTGGTGCAAGCTGCCCGATGCGGCCCTGGCGCAGCCCGGCGCCTGCGGCCCCGGCTGGAGCGTCAAGGACGTCATGAACCACGTGGCCGCCTGGCAAGAAGCGGCGCTGCGCATCATCCCGCAACTGCTCGTCGGCCAGCGCGCCACCCTCGGCGCCGGCACCGACCGCTTCAACGCCCAGCAGCAAGCCGCCGACCGCGACCGCTCCGTCGCCGCCAGCAAGCGCCGCCTCAACCAATCCCGCCGCGACCTGCTGGCCCTGCTCGACCAAATCCCCGACGCGCCCCTGCTCGACCAGAACAGCCGCGTCAACTGGTGGGTGCGCTATACCCTGCACGCGCACTATGGGGAGCACCTCTGGGAGCTGGAGCAGTTTAGGAAGGAGGTGCTCAATCCGCCGCCACCGCCACGGCCGGTGTCGGCCTCGGCCGCAGCTTCAGATTCACCACCCCGATCCCCGCCACAATCAGCGCCGACCCCGCCAGCAGGCGCCAGTCGGCGGGTTCCTTCAGGAAGATAATGCCCAGCAGCAGCCCGATGACCGGGAACACATAGGTCACCAGCGAGGCGCGCGTGGGGCCCCAGGCATTGATCAGATAGAAGTACAGCAGGTAGGCCGCACACGAGCCGAGCAGGCCCAGCCAGGCGATGGCGAACCAGCCCAGGCCGGTCTCGGGCAGGTTGAGCGGGCGCTCCACGATGGGCGTGGTGATGGCCATCATGCCGCTGGCGATCAGCAGCACCATGCCGGCCTGCAGCACCGGCGGCTGGCCGCGCAAGTGCTTGCGCGAAAACGTGATGGCCAGAGCGTACGAGACCGAGGCCGCGATCACGGCCAGTTGGCCCCACAGGTTGCCGCGCAGGGCGTCGGGGCCCAGGTCGCGGCTGACCAGCACTACGATGCCCAGGAAGCCCACGCCCAACCCCGCCAGCCGCGGCACGGTAATCTTCTCGTCCTGCAGCCAGAAGTGCGCCAGCACGATGGTGAACAGCGGCACGGTGGCGTTGAGGATCGAGGCCAGGCTCGAGTCGATAATGGTCTCACCCCAGGTGATCAGGGTGAAGGGCAGGGCGGTGTTGAACAAGCCCATGAACAGGAAGGCCAGCAGCACCTTGCGGTCGCGCGGGAAGGCCTGCCGGCGCAGCGCCATAAAGACCAGCAGCCCCGCCAGGCCAAACAGCAGCCGGAAGGTCACCAGCATAAACGGCCCGGTCTCGGCCACCGCGATCTTGATCCACAGAAACGACGAACCCCAGATAAGCCCCAGGAGCACGAAGGCGCCCCACTCTTTGAGTCGCATGGTGCCACTTCCTTTTCTTCTGAGCTGAGGCTGTTATTTGCGGGAGGCGCGCCCGGTCCGTGGGGCGCCGTTGCCGTTGGCCAGCTCGGGCGCGGCGGTCTCGGTCGCCGGCAGAGGCAGACCCACATCCAGCGCGCCGCCTTCCTTGATGGCCGAGAGCGCAATCATGGTCACGCTGCGCAGCACGGTCACGCGGCTGCGGATACGCTTGATGAGCGCTTCGAGCGCGGCCGTGTTTTCGACGCGCGTCTTGATGATGAAGCAGTCTTCGCCGGCCACGCTGTAACACTCGAGGATGTCGGGGTCGTCGCGCAGCGACTGCACGCCGGCGTCGTAGCGCTCGTCGTAGCCGACGGTCAGGCGCAGGAAGGCCGTCAGGGTCTTGTCCAGCGCCGCAGCGTCTACCTGCACGGTGTAGCGCTGGATCACGCCGCGCTGCTCCAGCTTGCGCACGCGCTCGAACACCGACGGCGCCGTCAGGCCGACTTCGGTGGCCAGCGCGGCATTCGTCATGCGCGCGTCGTGCTGGAGCAGGGCGATGATCTTGCGGTCGATGGCGTCGAGGGAGGAGGTCATGGAGAAGAACCTTGGTCAACGGATGAAACGGATGAAACGGATAGATACTGGTCGGAAGTGACAAGTGACTATCAATATAAATAGGATAGTCTGTTTTGTCAATAGATATTAGTTAAATCAGACAAAGGACCTACTACATTTGGGAAGGAAAGCATGCCGCCAATCAGAAGGAGTATGGGCGGCCTTAGGGTACCCCATACTCCCTCACCTCCACACCCCCACACCCCCATACTCCCACACTCACACACTCACACCCTGACTCCCTCCAGTCGCAGGAGTCTTTCCTTCGTCGCCGTCCCCTCGCTGCCCAGGTACCCCCGCAGCGAGCCGTCGGAGGCCAGCACGCGGTGGCACGGCACCACGATCGGCACCGGGTTGCGGCTGAGGGCTTGCCCCACGGCGCGCGCGGCTTTGGGCCGGCCAATGCGCTGGGCGATGTCGGTGTAGGTGGCCACCTGGCCGCGCGGGATCTGGCAGGCGGCCAGCAGCACCTGGCGCTGGAAATCGGTGGCGGCGCTGAGGTCCACCGGCATGTCAAAGCTCGTGCGGCGGCCGGCCAGGTACTCGGCCACCTGGCGCGCGGCGCGCCCGGCCTTCCGCGGCGAGCGCTCGGGCGCTTGCCCGGTCTGCCGGAGCAGGGCCTCGGTAAAGGCGTGCTCGTCCAGGCCAAAGCGCACGGCCAGCAGCCCGCGCCCGCTCACGGCCACAAACACCGGCCCAATCGAGGTGTTGGGCGCCACGTCGTAGTACACCGGCTCGGCTTTGGCTTGCGCCAGCGCGCCGCGCAGGCGGCTTTGGACGCGGGCGGTCACGGCCGCGCCCGGCCCCTTGGCATACACCGCGTCCAGCGCCTGGGTCAACGGATCATGGGCCGCGACGGGGCCCGCGCTGTCGTTCAGCCAGGCGGCCAGGTGCTCGTTTGCGTGCGTCTCGGTCTGGGTCGTTTTGGTCTTTGGGGTCATCTTGGTCTCTCAGTCTCAGTCGTTACACGGGCTCGAACTGGTCTTCCAGCTCGGCGCGCAGCTTCTTGAGCGCCTGGTACACATTGGCGCGGGCGGCGGCCTCGGAACAGTCCAGCGCGGCCGCCACTTCGGCATAGCTCAGGCCCTGATACTTGCGCAGGATCAGCGCCGCGCGCTGCTGGTAGGGCAGGGCTTCCACCGCGCCGGCCACCGCGGCCAGGGCCTGGCGGCGGTCCACCAGCTCGGGCGGGCCATCGCCCCCCGGCAGCAATTCTGGGTCCAGCTCGGCCGTGCGGCTGGCCGCTCGCGACCGCTGCCGCAGGTGTGTGCGGGCGGTGTTGGTCGCGATGCGGTACAGCCACGCCGTCGGGTTGGCGTGCCCGCCCAGCCGCCCGTAGGCCTTGTACGCCCGCAGGTATGTCTCCTGCAGGCAGTCCTCGGCGTCGGCCGGGTCGCGCAGCAGCCGCCAGAGATAGCCAAAGACGGCGGCGCCGTGGGTGTGGACGAAGCTCTCAAAGTCGGGCGGCACGGTGACGTTTCCTTTCATAGCATTTAACTACCAAGGGGGTTAAATGTGAAATATTAATAAGGCGGGGGGCATCTCCTGCGGGTGGCCGGGGCGCGCGTATTCCGTATTCCGTTGTGCATTTCCCCGCGTTTGCCTCTTGACTTTTCAATATTTGTAAAATATTATTTAGTCTAAACTAAATATCTTTACCCCAAAGGAGAACGCCCATGGACCTTTCGCTCGCCATTCAGTACGGACTGCTCTACGGTCTCATTCTGAGCGCGGTGATGACCATCTTCATCATGGGCAGCCTGCGGTTCAACAATGAGATGTTTCTGAACGACTACCCGCCGGACATCAAGGCCAAGTGGGGGCCGATGAGCCCCAAGGCCCAGAAGCTACGGCTGTGGGTGGGGCTGCCGCTGATGGCCGTCGTGATCGGCCTGGTGGGGCTTCAGGTGGCGCAGCTGGTGCAGCGCAGCGGGGGCCAGTTCAACTTCTGGGGCGTCACGCTGAGCCTGTGGCTGAGCATGATGCTCTTCAACCTATTCGATCTGTTGGTGATCGACTGGTTCTGGATGCTGACCCTGCGGCCGAGCTATGCCGTGTTGCCCGGCACCGAGGGGATG
>CAYUYN010000211.1:5623-7358 GCA_964449185.1 uncultured Anaerolineales bacterium
GATCTACTCAATCCTCACCGCCCCTACGCCCGCGTTAATCTCCAAATCCAAATAGTCCCCCTCCGTATTAAACCCGGCCGTCGTGTAAACATTCCCATCGCGGGCCAAGCCCGCCGGCATGTTCAGGCTGGTCAGCCCGGCGTGTACCGTCACCCTCACTGGAAAATTGGCCGGTAGGGTCAGGTGCGTGTCGCCCACGCCGGTATTGATGTTGGCCACCAGCGCGCCCGCGCCCGGAAAGATCACCACGGTCTGCCCGACACCGGCGCTCAGGTCCAGCTCGCTCACCTGGAGGTCGCTGAGGTCCAGCGTGGTCAGACCCGCGCCGGTGGAGACCTCCAGGGTGAGCGACAGCGCCGGCGACAACCGCAGGTCCCACTGCGCCATCGCCTCGCGCCCAGCCAAAAACGGCAGCAGCAGCGCGCTCGACTTCTGCCGAAGGGTCAGCCAGCCGGCGCCGCCGCTGACCCGATAGGCCTGGTCCACCGTCTCGCCCGGGCCGTTGTGGGCCACGCCCTCCAGCACGCTGTCGGATGCGCCCAGCGCGCCCACCCGCAGCTCACCGGCCTTGAAGGCAATCTCCACCGCCAGGCGCTCGGCCCCGAGCGAGGTCTGGATCAGGCTTTGCTGGCCGCCCGGCGGCAGTTGGCTGGCGCGCACCGCCGCCCAGGTGAGCGCTCCGGCCACCAGCAGCGTGCTGACGACCAGCACGAACGCCATGCCGGCCGGCGAGCGCCGGCCCAGCAGCATGTCGAGGCCAATCAGGATAAACAGCGCCGGCCACAACTGCGCCAGCGCCGCCCACAAACCAGCGGGCAGCAGCCCGGCATTCTGCAGCAGCAGCAGCACGCCCAGCCCCACCAGCAGCAGCGGCCAAAAAAGTCCGGGACGACGTCGCTTGTCAGACATGGAAGACCTCACGTCCACACTTACACACCGCTCTTAAGGTAAATCCCCTCCGGGTCCAACTCCTCGCGCAGCAGCCGCAGCTCCGCGGCCGAGGGCGGCTCGGTCACGCGCGGCTGGGCGACCACGCGCAGGTCCCAGCCGGTGTTGGCGCGGGCTTCGCCGGCGGTGTGGCCAGGGTGCAGGGCGGCCAAGACCAGCTCGCCGTTCTCATCCGGCTCGAGGAGGCCCAAGTCGGTCACCACCGCCTGTGGGCCGCCCCCGCGCACACCGGTGGCCTGGCGCGCCGCGCGGCCGGTGAGGAAGCCGGCCCCGGTGACAAAGTCGCACCGAGCGGGGAAGCGCCGTTTTTGGTGGGGGGCGAGCAGGTAGGTGCGGTTGGCCCAGGCCGCAATCTCGGCGCTGCCGCCCGAGCCGGGCAGGCGCACCTTGGGCCGGGCATAGTCGCCAATGACCGTCGCGTTGACGTTGCCAAAGCGGTCAATCTGCGCGCCGCCCAAAAAGCCCACATCGATCAGCCCGCGCTGGAGGTAGAAGGCAAAGATCTCGTACATCGAGCACACGCTGGCCGCCCCGGAGACCAGCGTGGGGTCGCCGATGGACAGCGGCAGGCGGGCGGGCTGCGCGCCCACCACTCCGGCCTCGTAGATCATGGTCAGGTTTGGGGCGTGGGTGCGGCGGGCCAGGTTGCAGGCCAGGTTGGGCAGGCCCACGCCCACAAACACCACGTCGCCGTCACGCAGCAGCCGCGCGGCGTTGATGGTCATTAGCTCGGCGGAAGAATAATCCACGGGCGCTCTCGTTTACTCCGTAGGTCCCCCCATGGGCG
>CAYUYN010000212.1:0-7353 GCA_964449185.1 uncultured Anaerolineales bacterium
TGGCGGCAATGTGCCCCGGCGTGGTGCCGCAGCAGCCGCCCACCAGGCCGGCGCCGGCCTCCACAAAGGCCAGCGCATACTCGCCCAGGTACTCGGGCGTGGCCGGGTACATGATGCGGGCATCCACGTGCTCGGGCCAGCCGGCGTTGGGCTTGACCAGCAGCCGGGCGTCGGGCGCGCGCTGCTTGAAGATGTGCAGCAGCCGCAGCACCTGCGCCGGCCCGCCCGAGCAATTAATGCCGATGAGGTCCGCCCCCAGCTTGGCCAACTCGTCGGCCACGCGCGCCGGGCTGTCACCCAGCAGGGTGCGGTCGTCGCGGGTGAAGGTCATGCTGGCGGCCACGGGCGGCCCGCCGATGTCCCGCGCGGCGCGCACGGCCTGGGCCACCTCGTACAGGTCGCTCATCGTCTCGATCAGCAGCAGGTCCACCCCGCTCTCCACCAGCGCCGCCATCTGCTCGTGGAAGGCCGCGTAAGCCTGCTCGGGCTTCACCCGGCCGAAGGGCGCCAGCCGCACGCCCAGCGGGCCGACGCTGCCCGCCACCAGCACGTCCTTGTAGGTGGCGGCCACCACGCGCCGCGCCAGGGCCACGCCGGCGCGGTTGACCTCGCCCACGCGCTCCCCCAGGCCGTGCGGCCCCAGCTTGTAGCGGTTGGCGCCAAAGGTGTTGGCCACGATCAATTCGGCGCCGGCGTCGATATAGGCGCGGTGGATCTCGGCCACCATGGCCGGGCGGCTGAGGTTGAGCTCGTCGAAGCAGTGGTCAAAGCCCACCCCGCGCGCGTGCAGCATGGTGCCCATGGCGCCATCGGCGAGGAGGGGAGCTTGGGAAAGGCGGGTGAGGAGATCGACGGGCATGATTTAGGACAGGAAATGGGGGAAATACGGGAACTGTAGGGCCGTGGGTTGGATTAGCGCGGCCAGAGGCGGAAACCCATTTGCTCGAAGTGGTGATCTACAGTGAAAGCATCCACGATCTTTTGGCGGCGCATGACCACGAAACTGGTGCAGTCGGTGAAGGAAAATCCCTTGTCGTCGTACATCTGGAACATCTGCCAGGCTTCGGTCCACAATTCAGTGCTGATATGCACGACCTGGACTGCGCGTGCCCGAAGCATAAGGCGCCCGCATGAGACTGCGGTGGCATGTCCCACCCTTGCCTGAATGAGCGTCAGCGTCTCATCCAGCACATAGTCGGTTACGTAGATGGAAACGCGCTGTTGTTGCAGGCTTTCAAAGGCACGCCGAGTGATCGCGTGCGCAGCCTCGCGCCGGTCATACATGTTGAACCAGGCGCCGGTATCCGCAAAGAGCCTCACTGCGCCTATTTCCGCGAGCGTTTCGGCTTACGAGCGCGGGGTTCATAAGCTGCCGGTTTGGGCTCAGCCACCGGCTGACTCTGGCGCGCGGGCTGGCGGGGAGCGCCATACAGGTAATGATCGTGGTTGCGACCGAGGTCATCCAAACCGCTGTCAAACATGCCCAACATTTGGAACAACGGGTCATCCGGCATCAGCACGACACCGTCTTCCGCCGTCTCGATGCGCGCAAGATACTCGTCCAGGGCCGTACGAATCTGGTCGGCCAGAGTCAAGCCGTGCTCCTCGGCGCGCCTAATTAGGGTCGCGCGCATATCGCGCGGGAGATAGACCTGGGTACGAACCATATTAGCGGGCATGACGCGCCTCCGGCACAACAGATGTATGGATTATACATCTATTTGAACAGGCTCTGGTAGTACCGCGTGCGCACGCGCTCGAGGACGGTCTCGCCGGCCAAAGCCCAGCCCCATTCGGGGCGCAGGTCGGGGCGCTTGTGCGGCGTGAGGACGAGGAAGGCCGGGGTGATCTGGCTGAGCTGATAGGCCAGTTGGGGGAGGCGCGAGGGCTGGAGCAGGTGCAGGGCGTAGCTACAGACCACCAGGCTGTAGGCCCGGCCGGCGAGCGCCCCGGCCGCCACGGCTTCAAAGCTGAAAGGCTCGGCGCTCTGGCCGGTGCGGGCCTGGTAAGCGCGGCCGGTGTACGGGTCCACGCCGTCGATGGCGCCGGCGCCCAGAGCCTGGAGGGTAAGGGTCACCTCGCCGCTGCCGCAGGCCAGGTCCAACACCCGGCTTAGGTCTGGCGCCCAGGCGCGCACAGCCGCGGACAGCGCTCGCGCCACCGACTGCTCGTGCGGGTTGCGATACTGCGCGCCGTGGCGCTCGTAATACCCACGCACCCCGTGGGTTTCGTAGTTTCGTCTCATCGCCCCAACAGCAAGCTCAACGCCGTCGCCAGCACCGGGTCTTCCTCCGAGGTGATCTGGTCCCAATCGCCATCGACGCTGACGTCGGGGGTCAGGCCGGTGTTGGCCAGGTCCAGGTTGTCCGTGGTGCGGAAGGAAGACGTGGCCAGGAACAGGCGCGAGCCATCGGGCAGGGGCACTTCGGTGTAGCCCTCCACCGCGCCGGGCGTGGGCAGCCCCAGCAGGCGCGCGCGGCCGGAGCTTTGCAGCGCGGCAGCAAAAATCTCGGGCGAGCCTTCAGTGTCTGGGCCCACCAGGATCAGCAGCGGCACGGTCTGCGAGCCGGCCAGGTCCTGGCCGTCGATGGCCAGGAGGTCGCTGCCCGCGCGGGTGTAATACTCGCCCACCGCGCCGTTGCCAAACAGGATCAGCATCTCCGCCAAGGGCCAACTGCCAGTGCCCGAGCGCGCTACGCGCAGGTCGATCACCAGGCCGTTGAGGGGCTGGTTCTCGCCGAGGCTGAGCAGGTTCTCGGCGATGGTCTGCGCCAGGGTGCTCTCGGCCGCCACCGGCACGCGGTAATAGGCCACACCCAGCTCATCCACGTACCTGCCGCGCAGCACGTCGGCCGCCTGGATCTGCTCGCGCTGGATGGTCACCTCGCGGGGCTTCTGGCCGGGGGTCTGCACCGTCAGCACCACCGTGCTGTCGGCCTCGCCGCGGATGCGCTCGGCCGGCACGGCGGCATCTTCCGGCGCAAACGGCTCGCCGTCGATGGCGTAAATGCTGTCGTGCGACTCCAGCCCGGCCTGCTCGGCCGGCGAGTCCTGGATGACCGACAGGATCACCACGTGCGGCTCGGGCTCCTGGCGGAAGGAGATAAAGGCGCCAATGCCGTGATAGGTGCGGCGGTCGGCCGTCTCTTCTTCCAGGCGCTGCTGGCGCGTCTCGAACGTGGCCTGGCTGTCGGGCAGGTTGGCCAGCAGGGCCTGCATGGTCTCGGCAAACTCGGCTTCCGAGAGGCCGGCCGAAACCCGGCCGCGATACTCGTCGCCCAGCGAGCCCCAGTCCACGCCGTTGAAGTCGTCGCGCACGTACTGGCTGTCGACCGCCTGCCAGGCCGTATCGAAAACGGCCAGGTGGCGGGTCACCGGGTCGAGGGTGGGCACCGGGGTGACCTGGATCACCTGCGGCCGGCCGCGGCCACAGGCAGCGGCCAGCGCCAGCACGCCCAGCAGGCCAAGATTGAGGGAACGTCGGATGGGCATAACCATCTCCGCTTCTAGCACCCCAGCGCCCCGCCGGTCAGGCGTGCGCCTCCCAGGGCGGGCGTCCGAGGCCACCGCGCAAGGACTGCTGTATCGGCTGAGCAAAGTCAGGATAGATTTCGGCCGCGGCCCGCAGCAGGCCAAAACAACCGGCCAGCATCATATCGCCAAACGGCACCGCCATATACGGCTGGTGGGCCGAGCCCACCATCATCCCGCGGCGCGGCCCGCTGAGCGCCAGGAAATAAGGCGGCGTGGCGCCCTTGGCCGCCATGGGCCGCTGGTCATAGACCAGCGCGCCGTGCCCCATATCGTTGTAGACCTCGTGGTGCCGCAGGCTGGAGTTGGCCAGCGCGCTGATCAGCGCGTCGAGCTTTTCGCGCGTGACCTCGCCCGTGTGGTGCTCGAACAGGCCTTCGATGCCCGACTGCCCCAGCCGGAACACCAGGCAGTGAAAGTTGCCCAGGTTGCCCACCAGCGCGCCCTTGGGCACGGCCTGCGCCACGCGCGGGTCCAGGGTAACGCCCAGCACCGCCGCGGGGGCCGTGTCCATCACCAGCAGGGGCACGTCCACGCCCTGGGCGCGGGCCGCGCTGGCCACGGCGCGCAGGCGCGTCATGCTGGGCGGCACGTCTTCGGCCTTGTGCGCAAAGATGGCCAGCTGGCTGCGCACCGGCAGCAGCGGGTCGGCCGCGCGGCAGAGCGCATCCAGGTAGTCGAAACGGAACTGCCGGTCCGACTCGCCCGGCGGCGCGTCGCCGTGGTCGAACACCGCCACGGCCACCGCGTCCACGTCCAGCTCCACCCCAAAGGCCGCGAAGGCCTGGGCCAGCCGGGGAAAGTCGAAATCCTTCAGCTCCAGGCGCGGCACGCCGCGCAGGGCCAGGGCCTCGTCGTCGCTGACCACGCGCACGCCCATCTCGCGCTGCACGTAGTCGAGGTCGTCGTTGAAGGTGCGCGCGGCGTCGGGGGTGGCATACACCGCGCCGCCGCCGAGCACATGGTCGCGCGCGGCCCATTGGCTGGGACCACCGCCCATCAGGTAGCCGGTCAGCAGCACCGGCTCGCCGCGGCGCGCGGCCTGCTTAAGCTCGCGATAGACCATCATCGTGGGCGATGGCATCACCAGCTTGTAGCCGTTCTCAATATCCACGGACGAATCGTACAGGAACACGTCCTGCGTGCCCGTGCCGACGTCGACGGTTAGAATACGCATCTTGATTGCCTATTATAGGCATTAAGAATGAAATAGGGTGTTCAATTTTGCGGGGTAAAACCCCGCAAAATTGAACACCCTTTGCCTCTTCGTAAGACGATGAAGCGCGTCAGTCGCCGGGCGCGGGCTGGCCCAAGCCCATGGCGGCCAGCATGGCGGCGTTGCTGCCGTATTTGAACTCGAACAGCCCGCTGGCTTGCGCCGCGGCCTGCTCGGCCGCTTCCAGGCGCTGCCAGTCGGCCTTGGTGACCACGGGCTTATCCAGCCGGCCGATCCGCTGCCGCAGGGCCTCCAGACCGGTCGAGCCCAGAGGCGGCCGCGTGCGCAGATACTGGAGCACGGCCTGGGCGCCATTGGTGCCATCTTTGCGGGCGGCGCCCACCAGGCCGGTGCTGGCCTCGCGCGCCCAGCCGGCCATAAACACATCCGGGATGGGCTGGCCGGCCGCCGGGTCAAAGGCCTCGTAACATACGCCGGCCACCGGGAAGCGGGCCTGCGGGTTCTTCACAAAGGCGTTCCACTTCACCGGCAGGCCAAAGCTCTCGTCCACGCGGTCGCCGATGGCGAAGATCACGGTGTCGCCGGCGATCACGCGGAAGGTGCCCAGGCCGCGGGCCTTGGTGTCGCCGTTGCCGGCCAACAGGGTGGTGTCTTCCACCTGCAAGCCGGCCACCCGGCCGTGCCCATCGTCCACCAGGGCGTGCGGGCTGCCCAGAAACTCCAGCCGGAAGCGCGTCGCGGCCACGGCCGGCGCCGCGCTGGCCCGCGCCGCCAGGATCAGGGCGCGCGCCTTGGCCACGTCCTGCCCTACGGCTTCCATGCTGGGGCGGCAGCGTTCCAGCTCCTGGTCGAGCGCGGCCACGTCCAGGTTGGCGGCTACAAACTCCATCTCGGCCTTGTCGAACTTCACCTCCGCCGGCCCACGGCGCGCCACGGCCACCACCTCGTCCACCTTCAGGGCGTGGACGACGTAGTGGGCAATGTCGAGCATGACGTTGCCCACGCCGATGATCACCACGCGCCGGCCGATCTCAAACGGCTGCTCGCTGAAGGGCGGCAGATGGTTGTAGTGGTAGACGAGATCTTTGGCGTGGTACACGCCGCGCAGGTCTTCGCCGGGCAAGCCCAGCCACTTGGTGCCCTGGGCGCCGACCGTCACCAGGATAGCCTGGAAGCCGGCCTGGCGCAGATCGTCGAGCGTGAGGTCGCCGGTCTGGCCGACGGTGAGGTTGCCGTAGTATTCGATCTGGGGCAGGCCGAGGAGCTGGCGGAACTGCTTGCGCAGGCCCTCTTTCATCTTGTGCTTGTCGGGGTAGATGCCGTACTCAGCCAGGCCGCCGGGCTTCACATCGCGGTTGAAGACCACCACGTGGGCGCCCTCGTTGGCCAGTTGGCGCGCGGCGAACAGGCCCGCCGGGCCGGCGCCCACCACCGCCACCAGGTATTGGCTGCCATGATTGATCTCCAAAACATGCCTCCTACCGCAAGTGCCCTCGGCTCGGGCGCCGTCCAGCGCGTTCACTGCGCACCGGCTGCCGCATGGATTATAGCGTCAGACGCACCCCAGGGGTAAACTGCGCCGCTGCGCCAGAAAATAAGGGGTGGTTCACGGGCCGGGGCAAAGCCCCGGCCCGTGAACCACCCCAATCCCCCTTGGCCAGGCAGGAGGCTGCAGGCGCGCCGCGCTACGGCGTCATGCCCTCCGGCACGCCGTTGGGGAACTCGGCCTCGATGGCGGCCTCGATGTTGGCGATGCGATTGCCGGGATCGGGATGCGTGGCGAAGAACTCCGGCTGCCGGTTGGGGCCGGACGCCTCGGCCAAAATTTCCATCACCGCGCTCATGCTGCGCGGATCGTAGCCGGCGTCGCTCATCCAGCGCACGCCCAGCCGGTCGGCCTCCAATTCGTCGCTGCGGCCAAACTTGAGGTTGACGAGCTGGCCAATGAGCAGGGCTACCTGGGCCGTGCCCTGGGTGGATGGGTCGTTGGGGTCATAGGCGGCGATGACGGCCGCGCCCGTCAGGCCCTCGGTGAGGCTGGCCTTGGCGATTTGCTCGGCCGAGTGGCGGCCCACCACGTGGGTGATCTCGTGGGCCAGCACGCCCGCCAACTGCCCTTCGGTCTCCAGCCGGCTCAGCAGGCCCTCGGTGATAAAGATGGGTCCGCCCGGCAGCGCGAAGGCGTTGATGGTGTCTGCGTCGTCCAGGAGATAGAACTCGTAGTCGTAAGGCGCCTGCCCGGCGGCCGACTCGGCCACGATGGCCTCGCCCACCCGGCTGACCAGCGCCGCGGCCTGCTGGTCGTTGCTCAGCCCGCCATATTGGGCCGCCATCTCGGGCGCGGCCTGGAGCCCCAGCGCCACCTCCTGCTCGACGGTGATGTTGATGTGCTGGTTCTCGTCCGTGACCGGGTTATAGACTTGTGCGCCAAAGTACGAAATGAGCGAGACGATGACGATAATACCGGCGACAATCAGCCGCCCCCACCCTGAACCGCCGCCCGACCGGGGTGCTCTGCGAAGGACCATGGTTTCACCAACCCTGTGGCCACTGGCCACGCGTGAAGTCGCCGAGGCGCCCCAAGCCGCCTGCCTGGCGTACGCCAGTGCAATTAACCAATATCACAAAGGCGGGGCATTATCAAC
>CAYUYN010000213.1:0-7334 GCA_964449185.1 uncultured Anaerolineales bacterium
CTGCTTCGCGGTAGAACAATTACCCGCTCCCACCGGCCCCACGTTCCGCAGTGGGGTGCTCCCCCGCTCCCCAGGCCCGGGCCACCACGGCTGCCCTCAAGTTCCGTCGTCTGTCGCGCGTAGCGGATCGCCTCTGCCGACTGCCGACTGCTGACTGCCGACTGCCTTTGACATTTCCCCGCCGCGCCCCTAGAATCCGCCCGTGCAGCGACTACGCCATCTCCCCAGCCGCGACCGTCTCAGCGTCCTCACCGCCGTCATCCTGTTGGCCTATGCCCTGGCCCGCGCGCTCGACCTGCCCACGCGGACCGTCGGCGCCACCCTGCTCGGCTCGGCGCTGGGTTTTGAGCTGAACGGCTCGGTGCTGATGCTGCTGTTGGTGGCGGCGCTGATCAGCGCCGGTTCCGACACGCTCATCCGGTCGCACCCGCGGCTGGAGGGCTGGAGGGACTACCCGACCGTGGTCCACTGGATCGTGCCGGGCGCCACCGCGCTGGCCCTGGGCAATGTGCTCAACCGCACCCCCGACGGCCCGCTGTGGTGGCTGGGGCTGGGCCTGAGC
Organism: uncultured Anaerolineales bacterium; assembly: GCA_964449185.1. Classification (GTDB taxonomy): domain Bacteria; phylum Chloroflexota; class Anaerolineae; order Anaerolineales; family UBA6663; genus CAYUYN01. The sequence continues at coordinate 563 of CAYUYN010000213.1, forward strand.
GCCGTGGCTCTCATTGCCGTGCTGGTCGCGGAATACACCGTGGTGGACCGGGACGATGCGGCGTGGGACGTGGCGGCGCTGGGGCTGACGGCCTTGACCTATGCGCTGGCGCTGGTGCTTTTTGCGCTGCTCCACAGCCTGAGCGCGCGGGCGCTGATCTCGGCCAGCGCCGCCGGGCTGATCGCCGCCGCCCTGGCCGTTCGGCTATTCGCATTCAAGGCGGCGCCGATAGGCCAGGCAGCGTTGTATGCGGCGGTGGTGGGCGTGATCACGGCCGAAGCCATGTGGGCCATCAACTATTGGCGCGTGTCGGCCGGCAGCGCCGCGCTCCTGGCGCTGATCCCCTTCTACTTAAGCGTGGGCGTGGCCCAACAACACCTGGTGGGCCGCCTGACCCGCCGCATCTGGATCGAATACCTCGTCGTCGGCGCCCTGGGGCTGGGTATTGGCCTGGTCAACAGCCTGCGCTAATCGGCTCTGTTACAATTCTCGCCCATGAGCCAAAACTACCCACGGCGGCGCCAACCAGCGCCGCCGCCTGTTGCCCAGCCCCGCTATTACCCCAACCCCCAGCCCCGGGTGGTGTACTTTCCGCGCCGGCGGCGGCCCAACCAGTTGGCCCAGTTTATCCAGGGCTACCTGATCGGGCTGGTGGGCGGCAGCCTCCTGCTGTGCGCGCTGGTGGCGGCCATCGCGCTGCTGTTCCCCGCCGGCCGCACGAATATCCTGATCCTGGGTGTCGACCGGCGCCCCCAGGAGACGACCTTCGTCACCCGCACTGACACCCTGATCCTGGCCACCGTCTATCCGGGCCGGAACTACGCCGGCCTGCTGTCGCTGCCGCGCGACCTGTACGTCACCCTGCCCGATGGCGCCACCGGCCGCATCAACACCGCCCACTTCTTCGCCGAGGCGGCGGAGACCGGCGCCGGTCCCGAGGCGGCCATGAACACCGTGCGCTCCAATTTTGGCGTGGACGTTCACCACTACGTCCGCCTAGACCTGATCGGCTTTGTGCGCATCGTGGACGCCATGGGCGGCGTGTCGGTGGACGTGCCCAACCCACTGATCGACTACGAGTACCCCACCTACGACTACGGCACCCAGGTGGTGGAGTTCCAGGCGGGCCCACAGCACATGAACGGGGAGCAGGCGTTGGCCTATGCCCGCATCCGGCATGGCTCGTCCGACTTCCAGCGGGCCGAGCGCCAGCAGTTAGTGATCCAGGCGCTGCTGGCCCGCCTGCTCACCCCCACGGCCTGGGTGCGGCTGCCGCTGATCGCCGCGGCGGTGAGCGAATCGGTCCACACGGACCTGAGCGTGCTGGACGCGGTGCGGCTGGCCCCGACCCTGCTGCTGGTGGGACCGAGCAATTTGGACAGCCGCGTGATCCAGGATGCAATGGTGGAGCCGTATACGACGGACGGCGGGGCAGCGGTGCTGCTGCCAGTGTGGGGGAACATTAATCCGGTGCTGCAAGAGATGTTTGGAGAGTAGGGGCTACTGCAACCCGTGGGCGGCCTTGAACTGCTCAATCACGGAAGCCAACAATTCTGCCCGCACGTGCAGTGTAGACTGCTCCGGGAGCCGTTCCAGCAAGCCGAGAACCGTCTCCGGGGTACGAAGCTGGCGCCGTGCTGCGCGCAGAAGAATACCCAACGTGCCGTGGACCCGCAGAGAGAACGTCTCCGCGGCCAGACGAGCCGCGGCATCATCGGTTAGTAATATGGCCGCTGCATGCTGGCGGGCGAGCTGAATTGCCCGTTGTTCCCCAGCACCCAGGGACAAAGCTTGTACCAGTACGAGAAAAGCGGCGTCGGGCTCATTTTCCATCGTGATCCGCTGAAGACGCACACCTTCACGCTGCAAGGCTTCCGGTCGATGGAGCGCCACTTCGGTCCAAACCGCGTCAGGCACCAGCACTTCGGCAAAATCAGCCAGCAGATCCAACGCTGAAAGCTCGTCCAGATGGATCAGCGGACCAGCGTCACAAACGACAGCCGAGACTGGTTCAGTCTCGGCCATGCAGGCCCCACTCTACGTCCTGGCGGACAAAGCGCTCCATGAGTTCGGGCCGGTGCGCCTCGAGGAAGCGCCGCAGCGCGTCCAGAACCAGGTCATCCAGGTCACGAAACCAGCCGTCCCGAACCAGTGCCTCCATCTCCTCCAATAGGCGCGTCGGAATTTGGGCCTGCACCGTGGATAATTCGTGGGTAGCCATCTCTGCCTCCTGTCTCCGCACATCTCACCCGTCCATTGTAGCGGAAGTCCTACCCCTTGTACTCCCTCACAATCTTCATTTCCTGCCCTACCATCCGCCGCGCGTGGCGCTCGGCTTCGGCCATAATGCGGTCCACATCCAGGGTGAGATACTCGCCCTCGTCATACAATAGCCGGCCATCGACAAAGACGTGGCTGACGTCGCTGCCGCGCGCGGAATGGACCAGGTTGGCGACCAGGTTGTGGCGCGGATACAGGTGGGGCTGGTCGAAGTCAAACAACACCACGTCGGCGGCGCGGCCGGCCGCCAGGACGCCCGAGTCGGGGAAGCCCATGGCGCGCGCGCCGTTGGCGGTGGCCAGGCGCAGGGGCAGGTCTCCGGCCAGGGCCTCGGCGTTGCGCGTGTGGTACTTCTGCAGCAGCGGCGCAAAACGGATGGCGGCCTTCATATCCATATCGCTGTTGGAACCGGGGCCGTCCGTGCCCAGCGCCACGTTGACGCCGGCGTCCAACAGGGGCTGCAGGTCGCTAATGCCCATGGCCAGCTTCATATAGGTAATCGGACAGTGCGCCACGGTGACGCCGTGCCGCGCCAGCAGGGCCACATCCGCCTCGGTGAGGTACAGCGCGTGCGCGGCTACGCACGGCACGTCGAACACGCCGCACGCGGCCAAGTGCGCGGTGGGCGTCAGCCCATGCGCGCGCAGCGAGTTCTCCATCTGCTCGGGCGACTCGGCCAGGTGGATGTGCAGGGGCAGTTGGTGGTCGCGCGCCAGGGCGCTGACCTCGCGCAGGAAGCCGGGCGGGCACAGATACGGTGAGTGCGGCCCCAGGACCGTGCGCAGCCGCCCACCTGCCTGCCCCTGCCAGCGGTCGATAAACGCCAGGGTGCCGTTCAGGTCGCTGCCGACCTCCTTGTCGGCGCCCACGCCAAACTGGCACCAGGTGAGCGTGGCCTTCATACCCGCCTGCTCCACCACCTCCGCCACGCGGTCCATATAAAAGTAGTGGTCGTTGAAGCCCACGCAGCCGCTGCGCAGCATTTCGCAAGCCGCCAGCGCGGCCCCCCAGTACACATCGTCCGCGGTCAAGGCCGACTCGGCCACCCAGATGCGCTCGTTGAACCAGCGGTCCAGGGGCAGGTCCTCCGCCCAGCCGCGCTCGAACGTCATGGCCGCGTGGCAGTGCGCGTTGAAGAAGCCGGGGATGGCGACGTGGTTGTAGCCGTCGATCACCTGATCGGGCACGAAGTCCGCTGGGATGTCGCCGACAGCCAGAATATGCGCGCCGTCGATGACGAGGTTGGTGCCGAAAAGGATCGTGCCGGCGTCGTCCAGGGTGAGCGCGTCGACGTTCTTTATGAGCGTTTTCATGGGGGATAGTTGGGATCCCCGCTCCTGGCCGGCCTCGCTTCGAGCGCCGGCCAGGAGCTGGCGGAATGCACAGGCGAGTTTACCGGCCGCCGGTCACGGCGCGCAGGGTCTCACAAGCGGGGCAAGTGCCGCCCGGCCGGATAATGGCATAGCCGGCCTGCGGATCTTCACCAAACAACGTGAAGTCGACGTTGAAGACGATCATCATGCGCACGCGGCCGCCGTTCTTGGACAGGTTGGCGGCTTCGCCCAGCCATTGGGCGTGCTCGGCCACGCTGGTGCCGCCCGCCCAGCCAAAGCTGCCGGGCAGCGCGCCATAGCCCTCGCCGGAGAGGTAGCCCAGCTCGGTGAAGCACAGCTTGCGGGTGCCGCCGAAGGCGTTGAAGTACTTGTTCACCATGCCCGCGTAGTAGCGGGTGTAGTAGGTGTCGCGCGGGTCGCCGCTGGCTGCGGTCGGGCTGATGATGCCCTCGTTGTAGTGGACGCCGATGCAGTCCAGGTAGTTGGCCGCGCCGGCCGCCACCATGCCGTTGAGATAGCGGTCGTCATTCCAGACGCGGTCCAGGCCAAAGGCGCCCTCGGCGCCGGTGGGCGCGGGCGCGCCGGAGATGACGATGGTGTTGGGGTTCTTGCTCTTGATCTGGTTGTACGAGCGCCGCAGCAGGTCCACGTAGCTGACGGGGTTGATCTGCCCCTGCGGCCACTCGCGGTCGATGTTCTGCTCGTTCCAGACCTCGATGGCGTCGGCGCCCAGGCGGGCCAGCTCGCCCACGTAGGCGGCATAGGCATCGTAGTTGGCGCCGTTGTGGATGTCGCCGGGGTTGCCGAGGACGCTCAGCAGTATCTTGAAGCCTTTGTTGTGGGCATCGGTGATCAGGGCGTCGGAAGCCACCGCCCCGGGCGCCCACTTCACCTGGCGCTTGACCCAGAACATGCCGGCGTACTTCATGCGGTCAACAGCCGAAAACTCATTGACCTGCCCGCCGAGCTCAAAGCTGCCGCCGCTGGGCGGAGGCGCGGGGGTGGGGTTGGTGCCGGGGATGGTCAGCCGCTGGCCCACGAAGATCAGGTTGGGGTTGGTAATGCCATTGGCCGCCATGATGCTGGCCATGGCCACCCCAAAGCGCTGGGCGATGCGCGACAGGGTGTCGCCGGGCACGACGGTGTAGATTTGGTTGCCGGTGGCCGGCGGAGGCGTGCCGGCGGGCGGATTAGTGGGCACGGGCGTCGCCGAAGGGGTGCCGCCGCCGGCGCCGGGGATGGTCAGCCGCTGGCCCACGAAGATCAGGTTGGCATTGGTGATGCCGCTGGCCGACATGATGGCCTGCACGGTCACATTGAAGCTCCGGGAGATCCGGAACAGGGTGTCCCCGCGCTGGACGACGTAGCTCTGGCTGCCCGTACTCGGCGGCGACGTGGGGTTGGCGCCGCCTGGTCCGGGTATCGTCAGGCGTTGGCCCACGAAGATCAGGTTGGGGTTGGTGATGCCGTTGGCCGCCATAATGCTGGCCATGGCCACGCCGAAACGCTGGGCAATGTTCGACAGGGTGTCGCCGCGCTGCACGACGTAGATGGTATCGGCAAACGCCGTGCCCGCTGCCGGCAGCAGAAGGCTGACCACAAGTAAAATAATCAGTAACCTTCGCATAGTCTCCTGTTTCCTTTCGGGTATTTTGTGGTAATGTTCCGAGTGCGCGTCGCCTCAAACCTGGAGCTGTTATGGCCACTACTACCACACTGCCTGCCACCCTCACCATCCAAGACACCATCCTGGACACCATCGGCCAGACGCCGCTGGTGCGCCTCAACCGCATCGCGCGCGGGCTGCGCTGCACCCTGGCCGCCAAGGTGGAATTCTTCAACCCCGGCGGCTCGGTCAAAGACCGCATCGCGCTCAACATCATCGAAGCCGCCGAGCGCGAAGGCCGCCTCAAGCCGGGCGGCACGGTGGTGGAGTCCACCTCGGGCAACACCGGGGTGGGCCTGGCCATCGTGTGCGCCATCAAAGGCTACAAGTCGGTCTTCGTGATGCCCGACAAGATGAGCGCCGAGAAAATCCAGCTGCTGCGCGCCTTTGGCTCGCGCGTGGTGATTACCCCGACCGCGGTCGCGCCCGATGACCCGCGCAGCTATTATAAGGTAGCCGCCCGCATCGTGGAGGAAACCCCCAACACCATCCTGGCCAACCAGTACCACAACCCCGAAAACCCGCGCAGCCACTACGAAAGCACCGGCCCCGAAATCTGGGAGCAGACTGCCGGCCGCGTCACCGACGTGATCATCGGCATGGGCACGGGCGGCACCATTACCGGGGTTGGGCGCTACCTAAAAGAAAAGAACCCCAAGATCCGCATCATCGGCGTGGACCCCATTGGGTCCATCCTGTACGAAGTCCACCAGCTTGGCCGCGTGCCCGACGATCCCCACCCCAAAACCTACAAGTCCGAGGGCATTGGCGAAGACTTCCTGCCCACCACCCTCGACCTGTCGGTGGTGGACGAGGTCATCCAGGTGGGCGACAAAGAGACGTTTCTCACCACCCGCCGCCTGGTGCGCGAAGAAGGCATCTTCTGCGGCGGCTCGTCCGGCACGGCCGTAGCGGCCGCGCTGCGCTACTGCCGCAACCTGGGCCCCGACCGGCTGGTGGTGGTGATCCTGCCCGACTCGGGCTCGCGCTACCTCAGCAAGGTCTTCGACGACGACTGGATGCGCGAGAACGGCTTCCTCGAGTCAGCCTGGGCCGGCGCCACCGCCCATGACGTGCTGGCCATCAAGTCCCTGCGCGAGATCATCACCGCCCAGCCCGACGAGCCGGTCAACGCCGTCATCCGCAAGCTCAAGGAGCACGACATCTCGCAGATGCCGGTCATCGGCGCGGACGGAAGTCTGCTGGGCCTGGTGAATGAGGTGGACCTGCTCAACCACCTCGTCCTGGGCGACCGCGGCGGCCCCGACGATACCATTACGGACCTGGTGCGCACCGATGTTGCAACAATCGGGCCAGAAGCCCCGCTGGAAAGCCTGATGTCGGTCTTCGTCAATCGCCAGGTCGCCGTCGTCATGGAAGACGGCCGCGTCAGCAGCATCCTGACCAAGATCGACATACTGGATTATCTGGCATCGCATTCTAAATAGTTAGGACGGCAATCGAGGGAACGAGGTTCCACCAAACTTATGTC
>CAYUYN010000214.1:0-7332 GCA_964449185.1 uncultured Anaerolineales bacterium
TGCATAACCGCCCATTGACCAAGGTGCGTTACTGCTTGCAGACGCACGCCCACTCCGACCACCTGGATGCGTCGCACCTCTTGTCGCGCAGCCCAGAATATGGCGTCGTGGGCGCGCCGCGGCTGCACTTCTACGCCTCGGCCGGCAGCTTGCAGCGCGCCGCCGAAATGCTGACGCTCGATTGCGGCCCCAAAGGTCTGTTTACGCCCGAGGCGGGCGAACGGCTCAACGTGGAATTCCACACGGTGGCGGCCGGGCAGACCTTCAGCGTTGGGCCGTACACCGTCACTGCGTTCCGAGCCAACCACGACCCCTCGGTGGAGCCGTTGCTGTATGCGATTGAAGCCGAGGGGTACACTATCTTCTACGGCACCGATACGGCGGCGCTGTTCGAGGAGACCTGGCAAGCCTTCCACCGGCATCAGCTCCGGTTCGACCTGGTGGTGCTCGACCACACCTACGGCCCGGCCGAACCCGCGCCCGACCACCTCAGCGCGCGTGAGTTCATCGCCCACCTGGCGCGCCTGCGCGAGGAGAACCTGCTCGCGCCGCGCGCCCGCATTTTTGCGACGCACATCGCGCACCCCGGCAACCCCGTTCACCCAGAGCTGGTGGAATTCGCCGCGCCACATGGCTACGAAATCGCCTACGACGGGCTGACGGTCTAAGCCGCCTTTCACCAGCAGCTGAAAAATCCCATTTCTATCCTCCTTCCTTCTTCCTCACGATCCCCGACTGCCACGCATACACTGCCGCCTGGGTGCGGTCGGCCAGATGGAGCTTGCCGAGGATGTTGGAGACGTGGCTCTTGACGGTCTTCTCGCTGATGACCAGGGCTTCGGCAATGGCCCGGTTGCTCTGGCCGGCGGCGACGAGACGCAGCACGTCGAGCTCGCGGTCGGTGAGCTCGTTGAACGGGTTCACGGCAGCCTCACGCGCGCCGTGGAGCTCCTTCACCATGCGCGCGGCCACGCGCGGGTGCAGCACGGCCTCGCCCGCGTGCGCGCGGCGGATGGCCTCGGCCAGGTCGTCAGGGTCAATGTCCTTGAGCACGTAGGAGAGCGCGCCGGCGCGAATGGCGGGGAAGATGTGCTCGTCCTCGTGATATGAGGTCAGCACGATCACCTGCGTGCGCGGGCTGGCTTTCTTAACCAGCTGCGTGGCCTGCACGCCATCCATGCCGGGCATCATCAAGTCCATCACCACCACATCAGGCGCGTGCTGCTGCGCCAGCGCCACGGCCTCGGCGCCGCTGGCGGCCTCGCCCACCACCACGATGTCGGGCAGGGTGCTGAAGTAGGCCTTCAGGCCCAGCCGCACCATGCTGTGATCGTCCACCAGCAGCACCGTAATCGCGTCCGGCATCAAGCCCTCACTTCCCCGCGCACCCGTGTCCCCGCGGCTGAGCTTTCCACGACCAACTGCCCACCCAGCGCCGCCAGCCGCTGCCGCATGCTCTCCAGGCCAAAGCCGGCCGCCGGCGCTTGCGGGTCAAAACCGACGCCGTTATCAGCCACCGTCAGGCACACGCGGTCGGGTGTGTAGGCCAGCTGCACGCTCACGGCCGAGGCGCGGCTGTGCCGCGCGGCATTGGCCAGCGCCTCCTGCGCCACGCGGTAGAGGGCCTGCTCCGCCTCCAGCGGCAGGCTGCGTTCGTTCTGCACGTTGAGGCCGGCGGGGATGTGCGCGTGCTCGGCCCAGGTGTCCACGTAGGCGCGCAGCGCGGCGGCCAGGCCCTGGCCCTCCAGCGCGGCCGGGCGCAGCTCGGCGATCAGCCGCCCCAGCTCCTGCTGCGAGGTCTTGATCAATTGCTCGGCCTCGCCCAGGTGCTGCGCGGCCGCGGCCGGGTCTTCGGCCAGCCGGTTGCGGGCGGCGCGCACCTGCATGAGCGTGGCAAACGACTGCTGCTTGACCGTGTCGTGCAGCTCGCGCGCCAGCCGGTTGCGCTCCTGCAGCGCGGCCAGCGCTTGCTGCGACTGCATCAACGTTTGGATGCGCTCGGCCATGTAGCGCAGGCGGCGGCCCAGGTTGCCGATCTCGTCCTGCGCGCGATCCTGCGGAACATGGCCGAAATCGCCGGTGCTCCACGCATCGGCGGCGTGGCTGAGGGTGGCCAGGCGGCGGGTGAGCCCGCGCGACATGACGAAGCCGAAGAGCGCCCCAAACGGGGCCACAGCCAGCAGCAGCAGGCCGGCGGTGAGGCCGACGACCGACAGCGCCGTCGGTGCAACGCGCATGACTGCCGGCCACAACACCGACAGCTGGGCCGGCGGCGCCGGCGCCACAGTGAGAATGATCACACCCACCACCGACCGCGCACCGACCTCCTGCGCAACCGGCACGGCCATGTAGTACTTGCCGGCTGCATCCACCGTGTAGAGCTGCGAGCCGAACAACTGGCCGCCCAAAGCGCGCTGGAGTGCGTCACTGCTGGCCGCATCCGGCGGCGCATAAGTCTGGCCAACGCGGTTGCCGGCGTTGGCCGGGGCCTGTGCCAGTACCTCCCCTTCTGGGGAGAGCACATAGAGCGGTTGGTGCGGCACCAGCGGGGCGGCCGGGCTGTCGCCGAGATTTTGCGGTGCCAGGCTGGCGTGACCCGATGCCTGCACCTGCTCCAACCAGGCCTGCAGCCCGGGCAGATCCTCCGCGCCGGGCTGCAGGTAGGGCCGGGCTTGCGGGGCCAGCGTGCTGACCACGTCGTTGAGGTAGCCGTCGCGGTTCGGGTCCAGAGTAATGGACACGACACCCGCGACGCCCAACGCCAGCAGCGCCAGCACCTCCAGCGCCAACAGCGCCAGCACCGTCACCGTGGTGTAAGTCAGGATCAGCTTGCCGCGCAGGCTGCGAAAGAAGCGTATCACCCTGTAATTCTACTCTCTATCGTTCAGCACAATCGCCGGCGAGACCCGCGTGGGCCCCCAGGTCATCGCCAGCACCGTCAGCAGGATCAGCCCCACCCCCGTCAGCGCAATCAGGGCGGCCGTGCCCGGCGCGAGCACCAGTAGGCGGGCGGCCAGGTTATTCGCTTGCCCCAGCCCCCACAGCATCACCCTCACCCCGGCCAGCGCCGCGCCCGTGGCAATGACCGCCACCAGGCCATACTCCACGGCCAGGGTCGCCAGCAGGTGCCCGCGCGTGTAGCCAATGGCCTTAAGCACGCCGATCTCGTAGCGGCGGTCGAGCATGAGCGTGCGTGTGACGGATTCGACTTCAATCGCAGGATGGTTTGGCATAGGACCTCGGTTGGCAGGATACGAACAGTCCCGAGTGTAGGGCAGGCGCCGTTTAAGGGGATCGGGCTGGGGGTGGAGGTGGGGTAGGGCTGGAGGGGGATTTGGGACGGTCGACGCGAAGCGGATGGAGGGCGCTGAGGCCGCTAGGCCCTTACCCGCCTCGACCTCAGCATCACGCCAAACGCCAGCGCGCAGCAGGCCAGGCTGCCAAAGACCAGATACATCAGCGCCCGCGGGCCGACGTTTTCAATGACGGGACCGACCAGCCACGGCAGCACCATGCCGCCCAGGCTGTCGCCCAGGAGGATGACGCCGCTGACGCGGGCCGTGAGCTGTAGCGACTGCCCGGCCAGGGTGAAGCCGGTGGCGTAGATGGGCGCCAGGCAGAAACCCAGGCCGATGGCCACGACCCACAGCACCAGGCTGGAGCCGGGCGCGGCCATGGCCGCGGCCAGGCAGGCCAGGCCGCCGGCCAGCGCCGTCAGCACGATGGCCTGCGGCGCGAAGCGCGTGGCCAGGGGGATGGACAGCAGCCGGCCAAGGGTAAAGGAGAACCAGAAGGCCGAGGTCAGGTAGGCGGCCCCGGCCGCCGTGGCCAGGTTGAGCCGCGTCGCATACGTGTAGACCCAGCCGCCAAAGGCAATCTCGCCGCCGACATAGAAGAAGAGAAAGACCAGCGCGCTGATGACCACCGGGTGCGTCAGCCGGGTGCCCTTGGCCTGGCTGCCGGTGGCCGGGTCCACCGGGCGCGCCAGCCGCGGGTCGCCGCGCAGGGTCAGCAGCCGCGCGCTGACCAGCCCGGCGATCAGGGCCAGCACCCAGAAGACCCAGCGATAGCCCCCCGGTATCTCGATGACCTGCGCCACCAGCAGCGGCGACAGCACCGCCCCCAGGCCAAAGAAGAAGTGCAGCCCGTTCATATACGGGCCCACCCGCTCGCCATGGGTCCACACCAGCAGCGTGTTGCCGCCGGTGTTGATCATGCCGTCGGCTAGGCCCTTGGCGGCGGCGATGAGCAGCAGCAGCCAGAACCACGGCGCCAGGGAGATAAACACCAGCATGACGCCCGAGAAAATCTGCGCCAGCCCCAGCACCAGGTGGCCGGGCACGCGGTCGAAGAGGCGCGCGCCCAACACCGTGCCCACGGTGAAGCCGGCCGAGCCCGTCAGGAACATCCGGCCCATCGCTTCCACGGGCGTGCGCGTCTGATCGGCCAGGGCCGGCAGGGTGGGGCCCAGCACCGCGGCGCCCAGGCCCAGGTAGACGAACAGCGCGAAGTAGCCGAGCGTCTGGCGCCGGGCGTTGGGTTGGGTCAAGCTGGGCGGCGCGGAGGTCAAAGGGGTCATGCGCGTCTGCGGCCCTACAAAAGGAACGACCCAGGCCACGCTGCTCTGCGCAGGCGCTGGGGTCGTCCCATGCATTCAATATGTCGGCGTGAGGCCGTCCCCACGCCGCTGTGGCCTCATTTTACCAAAGAACCTCAGCCCCGCGCGAATTGCCAAAGCGCTGTTCTCGAAGATAATAGCCGCTGTTCATGGCCGCCACCGCTCTCACCCTCACCGCGCTGCTCATCGTCGCCGGCAGCTATCTGCTAGGGTGTTTATCCACGGGCTACTACCTGGCACGGCTGCGCACCGGCCGCGACATCCGCTCGGTGGGCAGCGGCAGCACCGGCGGCACCAATGTGGGCCGGCTGCTGGGCAAGGGCGGCTTTGCGGTGACCATGGCGGGCGATGCGCTGAAGGGGGCGTTGGCGGTGGGCCTCGGCGTTTACGCCGGGCTGGCGCCGTGGCTGCGCGTGGCCGTCATCCTGGCTGTGGTGGCGGGGCATATCTTCCCCATCCAGCTTGGCTTCCGCGGGGGCAAGGGGCTGGCCACGGCCCTGGGGGCCATGCTGGTCTTTGATTACCGCCTGGCGCTCGGCGTGCTGGCCCTGGTCGGGCTGTTGGCGCTGCTCTCGCGGCAGGTGACCTTCAGCCTGGTGGCGGGCCTGGTGGTCGCGCCGCTGCTGGCCGTGGGGCTGGGGCACCCGGCGCCCGCGAGCGTGGCGCTGCTGGCTGGCTTGCTGCTGTACGCGCACCGGCCGAATATACAAGCGGCGCTGCAGCGCTTGCGCGGCCGCGCGCGACCGCGTTAAAAAGAATGAGAAATTTGACACAGCGCGCCATCGGACTAGACTCCGCCGCCATACAGCCTCTACCCTATCAGACCAAAGGAGCCGCGCATGGGAACTTACGGAGACAAGTGGAAGGCCGCTAAGGTGCTGTTCAAGAACACGGCGAAGGTCAAGAAGCCCAGCGCCGAAGTCGACAGCTTCTTCCGCAAGCCGGCCGGCATCGACAAGGTGTTGGCCAAGCTGGACGCGGTTGAGAATTCTATCAACTTGAAACCCGCCAGCTTCAAGGCCTTTGAAGCCGCTATGTTCGAATACAAGACGGCCAAGGACGCCTACATCAAGGTGCTCGATGCCACCGTCGGCAAGGAGCCCAAGGGGGCCGACAAGGACGCTTACGTGAAGGGCGTGGCCGTCCTGAAGACGCAGCTGGTCGCGATCGACAGCTCGCTTAAGACCGCCTTGAGCATGGCCAAATCCAGCCTGGAGGGACGCAAGGGCATGGAAATCATGGCCGAAAATCTGATGAACCTGGTCGAGTCGGCCTGCGGCAGCGCGCTGGCCTTTGTGGCCAAGGTCGAGGCGAACCCCACCCCGGCGTTCTTCAATAGCGGCATTCAGAAGGCCGCCCGCGACATCACCCAGAACATCGGCAACATTGACAAGCTGAAGGCCAAGGGCTTCGTCCTCTCTAAGGCCCAGCCGACTAACCTGTTCAAGATTCTCACGGCCTGGGGCAACGACGGCCGCCAGGTGCCCGCCACGGCCACCAAGGAAGAGGTGCTGCGCGAGCTGAACGCCTTCGAGCAAGCCGTCCAGGGCGTCGAGAAGTGGGCGGCCTAGCCGGGTAGCCCGCCGGCGCGCCGCGCCAATTGCGCCGACATACGCGCGCCCGGGCCACCCTCACGCTTATCCTGCTGGCCGAGCGCCTCCGGCGCGTGGACTGAGCGCCGGCGGCTTCTGCTTCAGCACCGCGCCCAGCATATTCCCCGGGATGAGCAGGGCCAAAAACGCCAGGTGGTACCACAGCGGCGCCGTGGCGTAGGCCGCCACGGTCACCGCGAGGCCCAACGCCAGTTGCAGCACTCCCAGGGCCACGGCGTGCTTGACCTCGCCGCGCCGGGCCACCCAGGCCGTCACCCAGCCCGCCAGCACCGAAAAGACAAAGCTGTAGGTGATGATCAGCAGCAATACCAGCGGGTCGTCGAGGCGTACCCCCGGCCCCCAGATCTCGGGGAACGGCCCCGCCAGCAGGCTGTTCGTCCCCAGCCACAGGGCAGTCCAGGCCAAATTTCCGGCGATTACGGCAAGAATACTGTGCAGCATCGGTGGCTCTCCTTGGGTCATCAGGCGGCTTTGTCTTACCTACGAACGGGGCGGGCCGATTTCGGCACGATCGAAGAAGACTCGAGGGCCAGACCAGGCAGGGTTAACGCAGCATGCGGCTGCGTTAACCCTGCCTGGTCTTTCATCTATAATCCCCTCCATGCCCAACGTTCTCCTCACCGGCGGCCGCGCCCCGGCCGCCCTCGAGCTGGCGCGGCTGTTCCACGCCGCCGGCCACACCGTCTTTCTGGCCGAGAGCGTGCCCTACCCCCTCGCCTGGCCGTCGCGTGCCATCCGCCGCAATTTTCGCGTGCCGGCGCCCAACCAGGACCCGGCCGGCTTCGTGCGCGCCCTGCTCGACATCGTGCGCGCCGAGCGCATCGACCTGCTGGTGCCCACCTGCGAGGAGCTGTTCTACGTGGCCCGCGGGCACGCGGCCCTGGCCGCCGAGTGCGGGGTGTGGGCCGAGCCCCTGGAACGCCTGCGGCCGCTCCACAACAAATGGCTGTTCGCCCGGCGGGCGCAGGACTATGGCCTGCGCGTGCCCGCGACCCGGCTGCTGCAAAGCCCGGCCGAACTGCGCGCGGCGCTGGCCGGCGGCGGCGCGACAGCGGTGCTCAAGCCGGTCTATTCGCGCTTTGCAGCGCGCACGCACCTGCC
>CAYUYN010000215.1:0-7319 GCA_964449185.1 uncultured Anaerolineales bacterium
CAGCGCCCGCCGCAGCCAGCGGCCCCGGCGCGCCGGCGCGCCCCCTCCTGGTCCATGGCCGCCATACTGGCGGGCCTGGCCAGCCTGCTGCTCTGGAACGTGTACCTCACCGGCCGCGTCAACAGCCTCCAGCGGGAGTACCGATCCCAGGCCGCCGCCGTGGCGCTCATCTCGTCGCCCAGCACCGAGGCCGCCGCGCTGGCCGGCGTGGGCAACCACGAACGCGCCAGCGGCCGCGCCTACATCGACCCCGCGTCGCGCAACGTGGTGCTGATCGTCGAGCACCTGGAGCCGCTGGAGCAAGACCGCACCTACCAGGCCTGGGTCATAACCGATGCCGGCCCGCAAAGTGCCGGTCTGTTGACCGTCTCGCGCTCGGGCTGGGGCATGTCGTGGCTCAGCCAGCCGTATCCCGCCGGGGCCGTCATCGGCGTCAGCGTGGAGCCGGCCGGCGGCAGCGCCACACCGACCGAGGTCGTGCTGCTGCAACAAGGGTGAGGTGTGTGAATAAGAAAGGGCCGGCGAGATGCCGGCCCTTTTTCTACTAAGAACGCTCCGCGAGGCTGCGCAGCGGCCAGATCCCGAGCCCGCTGTATGCCAAGCACGCCGCGGATCTGGCGAGGCGAAGCGAACCAGCAGGCGCCAGCCACTACTGCGTTGCGACGGACGCCCGCTCCAACTTGCCCGACAAGTCCGCCTCGATCTCGCGCGCGGACTGGCGGATGTAGGGAAAGGCCAGCCAGGCATTGGCCAGCCCAAAGAGCCCGCCCGTCAGGCTGCGCAGGAAGGGCGTGCTCTCGCGATAGGGGATCCACGCGAACGAATGGATGCCAATGAAGCTTAGCTCCGGCGGCAGTTGGCTGAAGAGCTGTGAGAAGCCGTCCAGGCCGATGGGCAGGAGGCCGATGAGCACGTAGGTGAACCAGGGCAGCGGCCGCACGTTATTGCGCACGCTGGGCAGCGCATAAATCAACCCAAAGAGCAGCATGACGCCGTAGATGCCCACGTCGCGCTCGCAAGAGGCCACCTTCCAGCCCATCCGCTCGTTGCCCACAAAGGCGCGCGAGTCCTGCAGCCCCTGTGGGTAACCGCCCGGGCCGGTGGCGTCTGGGTCAATCCCCGCATACGCTTGGAAAATATCGCGCGGATAGGCGGCACGCTCGCCAAACAGAAACCACGAGCGATAGCCCAACTGATGGCACAGGCCGCCGTACAGCCCGTAGATCGCGCGGGCCGGGCCGGTCGCGCCGGTCTGCATCAGCACCGGGGCCATAAAGGGCAGCCCCACGTAAACGAAAATGGCCAGGTTGATAAACAGCAGCCAGTGCCGGGCCACGCTGAGTATGACCCGGTCCAGGCCAATGACCAAGTCACGGGTGCGGCCAGTCGCCCGCGGTTTATCGCTTGGTTGCATGCGTTCGTCCTTGAGCATGTGGGGTTTCTAGTTGGCGAGGCCGAGCTTAGACAGGTAGTCCT
Source organism: uncultured Anaerolineales bacterium (assembly GCA_964449185.1). Classification (GTDB taxonomy): domain Bacteria; phylum Chloroflexota; class Anaerolineae; order Anaerolineales; family UBA6663; genus CAYUYN01. Next base: position 1,477 of record CAYUYN010000215.1, read on the forward strand.
CAAGCTGGCCGTCCGACATGTAGCCGACGTGCGTCCGGTCGATCATGCCATCGCGGTCGATGATGTAGGTGGTGGGGTAGCCGCGCACGCGGTATAGGTTGTTCACCTCGTCACCGGGGTCAAGCAGCACCGGAAAGCTCAGACCCAGGTCAGAAGAAAACAGACCGGCGTCAGCGGCCGTATCGCCGGTATTGACCGCCAGCACGGTGAAGCCCTGGTCCTTGAGGTCGTCGTACTGGCGCTGGATGGCGGGCATTTCCAGGCGGCACGGGCCGCACCAGGTGGCCCAAAAGTTCACCAGCACCACCTGGCCCTGCAAGTTGGAGAGCGTCACCTCGTTGCCCTGTAGGTCCTGCAGGGTGAAGTCGGGCGCGGGCGCGCCCACCACCGGCGCGGGGGCCGGGGTGGAGGGCGCCCCAGGCGTGCCCGCGGCCGGCGCCGGCCAACGCGGCAGGCCCACAAAGACGACCAGCCCGGCCACCAGGCCCAGCACCAGCCCCAGGCCCAGGAGGAGTAGACCGGCCCGGTTTGAACCCGCGGCAGGTGTCTCCAAGGCTTACTCCCCCCGCCCGCTCAGCCAGGACCAGAAGTCCACCACCCACTGATCGAGGTTGGCTTGAACTTCGGCGAAAACAGGAACGTTGGCAAGCCGGGCCATGGTGCCCGAGTAGACGCCTGTGAACAGCAGGATGCCGATGATCACTAGCAGAATGCCCGTGGCGATGGACACATAACGCAGGTACCGGCCATAACGCTTGAGCAGGCGGCTGACATTGCCCAGGCCAGCCGCTGCCAACAGGAAGGGAATGCCAAGCCCGAGCGAATAGGCGCTGAGCAGCACGGCCCCCCGGTTGACACCATCGGCCGTCAGCGCCATGGTCAGCACCGCGCCTAGCACCGGCCCCACGCACGGCGCCCAACCGGCCGAGAAGAAGACGCCCATCAGCGCCGACGATAGATACCCCAGCCGCGCGTCGGGGGCCTTCTGCCGGCGAGTGTCATAGTCCAGGAAAGGAATGTGGAGGACGCCCATCGTATGCAGGCCAAAGGCGATCACCACCAACCCGCCGATGCGCACCAAAATGCCCTGCAGATCAAAGAGGAGCGCGCCCACCGCGCTGGCCGCCATGCCCAGCAGCACAAAGACCATGCTAAAGCCCAGCACGAACGCGAGGCCATGCGAAAGGGTTGCCCAACGATTGGCAGTGACGTGGCCGCTGGTGGTGACGGCGCGGCTGCTCAGGTGGCCCACATAGGCGGGCACCAGGGCCAGCACACACGGCGAAATAAAAGACAACAGGCCGGCGAGAAAGGCGACCCCAATGGAAAGGTTGGCCGGATCCATCTAAGCGCCGGCGACTTTCAAGTCCACAATGGTGCCGCGATTTTCCCAATTGACGGTGATGTCGCCCGGCGTGTACGGCACACTCGGCGCCGACCAGCGGAACAGCCACTTGGCGTCTTCGGGGCGGCAGTTGAGGCAGCCGTGCGACTTGGGGATGCCGAAGTCGTTGTGCCAGTAAGTGGAGTGGAGCGCGGCGCCATTGCCAGAGAAGTAGCCCACCCAGCCCACGCCAGGCAGATCGTAGCCCGCCTCCACCGTGCCACCCTGCATATGGCGCGAGAAGCGCTTGGACCAGATGTTGTGCGCGCCCTGCGGCGTGCCGTTGAGCAGGGTCACGCCGTCCTCGCCAAAGTAGTTGGCGCCCGACGAGATGCGCAGCCGGTAGACCTCCCGCTTGCCCTCAAAGGCCGAAATGGCCTGTTCGGCCAGGTAGACTTCCATGGTCTTCTCGGCCGGGTCCACCTCGGGCGCGATGGGCGTCAGCTCGTCCGGCTGGATGACGCGAAAGGCCGCGGCCGGGGCATACATGGTGATCTGGGTCTCCATGCCAATGTTGTACCAGGGCTGGCCGTCGGCGCCGGTGACAGTTTCCAAGATTTTGAAAACCGCGCTGTAGTACAGGCGATAGACCACGGGGGCGGCCGGATCGGGCCGGGCCAGGGCATCAATGAACGGCACCGAGATTTCGGTCCACACCCCTTCCGCCGGCATGCTGGTCAGGGGTGTCTGCGGCAGGTTCTGTACCGGCTGGAGCGAGGGGAAATAGACGTAACCCTCCTCCAGCTCGTACCAGACGTGGCTGTGGTAGGCCATCCCCAGCCCCACCACCTGGCGCACGACGCGCACCACCTCGTCGGGGAAGACGTGGCCCAGAAGTTGGCCGTCGGGGTGTGGGCGCGACAGGATGGGTGCCCCCCACCCCAGCGCGCCGCGCGCCAGGTGGACGTCGGGACCAGTGGGCCAGTCGGGGGCGGCGGCTTCGCTGGGCAGGCGGGCGCCTTGTTGGCGGAGGGCCACGGGCGCGTGCGGGTCTAACGACCAGGTTGAGCGCGGCAGGACACTGCCCAGGGCGATGGTGCTGGCGAGCTTTAGGAAAGACCGGCGGGAAGACATAGCCACAGGATACCCTATGAGGATTAAGAATGTCTGAACGATACGCTCGCGGCCATGTTACCGCGAGCGGGGATGGATGACAAGGCAGGCTACTTGACCGTAATCCACCACTGGAATTCGCGGGCCTCGCGCCCCCAACGGCTCTTGATGAAGTCCAGGATTGCGAGCCGCTCATCGGCGGTCAATGGGTCCTTGAACCCCGGCATGCGCGACCCCAGCGCCGGGTCGCCGCCCTCGGCGATGATCTCCAACAGCAGGCCATCAGGGTGGTGCCAGGTGTGGCCGCTGTCGTCGTGCGAGGGCGCGGGGAAGCTGCCGTCAGACTCCGGCGTCTTCCAGTTGGGCGCGCCTTCCAGGTTGGCGCCGTGGCACGCCGCGCAGTGCGCGGCATACAGCACCTGGCCCTGCGCCACCCGCGCCGCAGCCAGGGTGGGCACCGGCGGCACCGCCGTGCCGTCGATGACCACTGGGCCACCCGCCGCCGCATTGCCCCGCCACGCCAGGAAGGCGGCGACCAGTGCGGCCACCACGAACAAGGCGGCCGACCAGCAGCCGGGTTGGCGCACCGCGTCGCGCAGGGTGTCCTTCACAACCGCACGGACCGCAGCCGCAGGCTGTTGGCGACCACGAAGATGGAGCTAAAGGCCATGGCGCCGGCCGCCAGGATGGGGTTGAGCAAGCCCAGCATGGCGGCCGGGATCAGGATCACGTTGTAGAAGAACGCCCAAAACAAGTTCTGCTTGATGGCGCGCATGATCTGGCGTGACAGCCGGATGGCCCGCGGCACGCCGCGCAGATCGCCGCTCATCAGGGTCACGGGCGCGGCCGCCATGGCCACGTCGGTGCCGGTGCCGATGGCAATGCCCACGTCAGCCTGAGCCAGCGCCGGAGCGTCGTTGATGCCATCGCCCACCATGGCCACCAGGGCGCCGGGCCTGGCCGCCGTCGCCGCGGCCTGGAGTCGGCGGATGTGCGCGACCTTGTCGCCGGGGAGCACCTCGGCCACCACCTCGTCCACGCCGGCGGCGCGGCCAATGGCCTGGGCGGTGCGCGCGTTGTCGCCGGTAAGCATCACCACGCGCAGCCCCAATCGGCGCAGCTCGGCCACGGCCTCCACCGAGCCTTCTTTCAAACTGTCCGCCACGGCAATCACGCCGGCCACGTGGCCATCGATCGCGGCCAGCATGGGGGTCTTGGCCTCGCCCTGGAGCCGCTCAACCTCGGCGGTCAGCCCGTTTAGCGCCAGCCCGCGCGCCTGCATCAGGCGCAGGTTGCCGACCACCACCTCGCGGCCCTCCACCTCGGCGATGATGCCGTGCCCGGCCTCCGCCCGGAAGCCCAAGGGCTGCGCCAGGAGCAGGCCGCGCGCGCCCGCCGCGGCCACAATGGCCTCGCCCAGCGGGTGCTCGCTGCCGCGCTCGGCCGATGCCACCAGCCGCAGCAGATCGGCCTCGCTGCCGGGCCAGCCATTGAGGACGATGTCGGTCACGGTCGGCGCGCCGCGCGTAAGCGTGCCGGTCTTGTCCAGCACCACCGTGGTCACGCGGCCGGCGCGCTCCAATGCCTCGCTGTTTTTGAACAGGATGCCGCTCTCGGCCCCCTTGCCCAGGCCCACCATCACGGCGGTGGGCGTGGCCAGGCCCAGCGCGCACGGGCAGGCGATGACCAGCACGGCCACGGCGTTGATCAACGCGCGCTGGAGCAGGAAGGTCTGCGGCAGGTCGCCAGTGAAGAAGGCCAGCCCGCCGCTCAAGAACAGCCAGCCCGCGAAGGTCAACAGCGCCAGGCCAATCACGGCCGGCACAAAGACCGCCGACACCTGGTCGGCCAGGCGCTGCACCGGTGCCTTGCTGCCCTGGGCGTCTTCCACCAGACGCACGATTTGCGCCAGGGCGGTCTCGCGCCCCACCTTGGTCGCTTCAAACTTGATCAGGCCCTGCTTGTTGAGCGTGGCGCCCACCACCGGGTCGCCCGCGCCCTTCTCCACCGGCAAGCTCTCGCCCGTGAGCATGGACTCGTCCACCGTCGAGCGGCCTTCCATGACCACGCCGTCCACCGGGAACTTCTCGCCCGGCCGCACGAGGATCACATCCCCCACGCGCACGTCGTCTACCGGCACGTCGCGCTCGCCGCCTTCGCCCACCACGCGCGCGGTCTTGGCTTGCAGGCCCATCAACTGCTTGATGGCGGCGGACGTGCGGCCCTTGGCGCGCACCTCCAGGTACTTGCCCAGCACGATCAGGGTGATGATGACGGCCGAGGTCTCAAAGTACAGGTGGCCCAGGCTGTAATGCGCCAGCCGATCCAGCAGCAGCACGACCACGCTGTAGACGTAGGCGGCCGACGAGCCCAACGCGATGAGCACATCCATGTTGGCGCTGCGGTTGCGCAGGGCCTTGAACGCGCCCACGTAGTATTGGCGGCCGACATAGAACTGCACCACCGTGGACAAGATGAAGAAGACCCAGTCCAGCCCGCGCCACTGGTAAAGCTGCGGCAGGAAGTTGTGCAGGTCTTCGACGTTGTGCACGATGTCGCGCGACATCGAGAGGGCGAACAGGGGCACCGAGAAGAGCAGGCCGACGAGCAACAGATGCCGCTGGTGGGCAATCTCCTGGTCGCGTGCCTGGCGTTCGGCGTCCTGCGGCTCGCCGGTCGTCGCCAGGGTCTCAAAGCCGGCCGCCTCGATGGCGCGGCGCAGGTCGCCCTGGCTGGCGACGGTCGGGATGTAGCGCACCACCGCTTCTTCGCTGGCCAGGCTGACATTGGCCTGGGTCACTCCGTCCACGGCCCCCAACGCCTTCTCCAGGCGGCTCGCGTCGCTGCTGTCAGCCAGGCGGCGCAGGGGCAGCCGGGCCTCGGCCAGCGCCACGCCGTAGCCGGCCCGTTCCACCCGCGCGATGAGGTCGCCGGGCGACAGGCGCGCGGGATCGTACTCCACCGCGGCGCGCTCGGAGGCCAGGTTGACGGCAGCCGACTGCACACCGTCGAGGCGCTTGAGGTTGCGCTCGACGGTGCTGACGCAGTTGGCGCACGTCATGCCGGTGATGGGTAGGTTGACTTGCTTGGTGGTCATGGCGCTATGCGCACTCTCCAGCAGGGCGGCCACCGGTGAGAACGGCCGCCCGCGAGACCTTAAAGGCTGACGAGCTTCTCCACGGGATACTCAATCTCGGCCAACAGGGCCTCGATCTTGGCCTGGGTGGCCGGCGGATCAAAGTCGATCGTGACGATCTTGCTATTGGAGTCGGCGTCGACGCGCTTGATGCCGTCCAGCTCCGCCACTTCGGTCTTGATGGTGTGGATGCAGTGGTCGCACGAGATGTTGGGGACCTTGAGGGAAACGGTAGTCATCGATATTCTCCTTATGGGGTGTAGACGGTCC
>CAYUYN010000216.1:0-7281 GCA_964449185.1 uncultured Anaerolineales bacterium
CGCGCCACGATCACGCTCATGGCGTAATCGAGGTAGGCATCCCGCATTTGATGGTCGATATCCACCGGGCGAATGTTTCCGATGTTAAGCGGTCCGTCCATACATCCCTTTCTTGCTGATGGCCCAAACGCTCAGGCCAGCGCGCCCGCCCAAAGGCGGGGTCCAGCCGGCCAGGCCGGCGAGCCACCACAAACGTGCCCGCCGGGTAAGCCAGTATGTGAAAGTAATCGCCCGCGCCAAACCAGGCCGCTCAACGCGGGGTTGCCGCGCCGCTTGGGCGAGCCAGTTGAGAAATTGGGTGTCATCAGTGAGGGCATTGGCGCTTAAGCCGGGCGAAGCCGGCCAGCGAGCGAGCGCAGAAGTTGGCGGCCGCCAACCGGCGGCCAGCCCAGGCGGTCAGCATGGCCGAGCGTGCCTGCGAGGCCAAAGACCCGGCCGGCGCCCAACCGGGTCGCGGGCCTCCGTGAGACCGAATGGCCCCACGGCCAAGCCCTTTTGGCATACACGCCCGGTTGGTAAGATGCGCCAGAGCCCTTCATGCAACCCACTTATTATACCCGGCCGTCTTCATTTAAGCGAAATCAGGACCGGGCGCAAGTCCGAGCAGGACCGCCCGGTGCCAGGTGCGCCCAGCGCGGCCCTTTACCAACCTGCCCGCCCCCGCGCCGTCGATCTTTTTCTTTTTTCCGTGCCATGCTCTTATGTTTACAAGGTGCTGGTACACTCGCTTTTTATGTCTGCTTGCATTGAAAAGTGGTTTGCGAAGTGCTGCTACAGGTGCTACAGCCGCTACAGCCGCTCCCCAACACAGCGCCGGCCTCAGCCCACTTCCTCGCCGTGTCACCCACACACCCACCACCCACCCCACGCATTTGACGCCGCCCGCCCCCAATGCTACAACAGTCCCCATTCTCGCCCGTAGGGAGTCCCAATTAATGAAACGCTTGTGGAAAATCCTGGCCGTTATCGGCGTCTTGTTCCTCGTGCTCGTCATCGCGGCCGGTGGGGTTGGTGTCTACACCGTCCGGCGGTCGTTCCCGCAGGCCAGCGGCAGCCTGGCCGTGCCCGGCCTCAACGACCGGGTGGATGTCTACCGGGATGCCAACGGCATCCCCCACGTCTACGCCACCACCACCCACGACCTGTTTTTGGCCCAGGGCTACCTGCACGCCCAAGACCGCTTCTACCAGATGGACTTCTGGCGTCACCAGACCGCCGGCCGCCTGTCCGAGCTGTACGGCGCCGCCACCCTCGGGCCCGACCGCTTCATCCGCACCCTGGGTTGGGCGCGGCTGGCCGAAGAAGAATACGCCCAGGCCGACCAGGCCACCCGCGGCCTGCTCGAAGCCTATGCCACCGGGGTCAACGCCTACCTCACCGGCCGCCCGCCCAGCCAGATCAGCCTGGAGTACACCCTGCTCGGCCTCACCGGCCTGAACGACTACGTGCCCGAGCCGTGGACCCCGCCGCAGACCCTGGCCTGGGCCAAGGCCATGGCCTGGGACCTGGGCGGCAACATGGATGACGAAATCCAGCGCGCCCTGCTCATGCGCCAGATCGGCCCAGACAAGACCGAGCAGTTCATGCTGCCCTACCCCGACTATCATCCCGTCATCGTCGCCGACCCGGCCGTGGGGCAGCTCGACCTGGCCCCCCTGCAGGCCGGCCTGGCCGCCACCGACCAACTGCTGGGCCAGCGCTTCGAAGGCATCGGCTCCAACAACTGGGTCATCGCGGGCAGCCGCACCACCACCGGCCTGCCCCTCCTCGCCAACGACCCGCACCTGTCCATCCAGATGCCGTCCATCTGGTACGAAATCGGCCTGCACTGCCTCGACATCACGCCCGACTGCCAGTACGACGCGGTGGGCTTCTCGTTCGCGGGTGTGCCGTCCATCATCATCGGCCACAACCGCCGCATCGCCTGGGGCTTTACCAACACCGGCCCCGACGTGCAGGACCTGTACATCGAAAAGATCAACCCCGAAAACGCCAACCAGTACCAGGTGAATGGCGAATGGGTCGAGGTGGACGTGCGCCGCGAGGTCATCAACATCAAGGGCGGCGGCAGCGAGAGCCTCACCATCCGCGCCACCCGGCACGGGCCGCTCATCACCGACGTCTACGGCCTGGAAGACTTCGCCGCCGCATCCGGCCTGAAGACCGGCCCCGAGTACGCGCTGGCGCTGCGCTGGACGGCGCTCGAGCCCAACTTCACCTTCCGCGCCATCTTCGCCATCAACCGCGCCCAGAACTTCGAGGCCTTCCGCGCCGCGTTGCGGGACTTTGCCGCGCCGTCGCAGAACATGATCTACGCCGACATCGACGGCAACATCGGCTACCAGATGCCCGGCAGCATCCCCATCCGCAAGAACGGCAATGGCCTGCTGCCGGTGCCCGGCTGGACCGACGACTACGAGTGGACCGGCTACATCCCCTTTGAAGATTTGCCCTACAGCTACAACCCGCCCGAGGGCTATATCGCCACCGCCAACAACGCCGTCGTGGGGTCGGACTACCCCTACCTGATCGCGCTGGATTGGGACCCCGGCTACCGGGCGCAGCGCATTGTCGACATGATCGCGGCCCAGGACAAAATCTCGCCGGAGTACATCCAGCAGATGCAGGGCGACGACCTGAACCTGGGCGCCCAGGCCGTGCTGCCGCACCTGCTGGCCCTGACGTTTACCGATCCCAAGCTCAGCGACGCCGCCGCGCAGCTCCGCGGCTGGGACTACCAGATGCGGGCGGACTCGCAGCCGGCCGCCGTCTACATGGGCTTCTTCAACGCCCTGGTGGCCGATACGTTCTACGACGACTTGCCCTCCGACTACTGGCCGGGCGGCGGCGCCGGCACCTGGCAGGTGCTGGAAAACCTGCTGAACGACCCCGCCGACCCCTGGTGGGACCACACCGGCACGCCCGTCTTCGAGCAGCGTGACGACATCCTGCGCCAGGCCTTCACCGAAGGCTACGCCGCGCTGGAGCGGCGCCTGGGCGCCAACAGCCGCCAATGGAACTGGGGCCGCCTGCACACCTCGACCTTTGTTAACGCCACGCTTGGCAATTCGGGCATCGCCCCCATCGAGGCTCTGTTCAACCGCGGCCCCTTCGCCACGGGCGGCGGCGCCGGCATGGTCAATGCCACCAGCAACAATCTCAATCAGGACGACCGCGGCAGCGGCGACGCTTACGCGGTTACCTCGGTGCCGTCCATGCGCATGATCGTGGACCTATCCAACCTCGACAGTTCGCTCACCATGCACACCACTGGCCAGTCCGGCCACGCCTTCCACCCGCACTACATCGACCTGGCCAAGCCCTGGAGCCAGATCGGGTATCATGCGATGCTGTGGAGCCAGGACAACGTGGAAGCGCAGGCCAGGTCGCAGCTGACGCTGTTGCCGTGACCGCGGGCCTTAGCAACAAACCTCCGAGGTCTTTAAGTCCTCGGAGGTGTAGGAATACAACCTGCCAGGTCTTAAAGACCTGGCAGGTTTGGCTCTTAGCGCTAATAGTGGCCGCCTGCGGTCCCCGCCCCGCCCCCATGCCCACGGCCGTAAGCGCAGCGCCGCCCACGCCCGACCAACCCGCCCCCACACCCGCCGCCCCCGCTTCCGCCGCCGTTAGCGCAGCGCCGCCCACGGCCGCCGGCCCCCGCGAGCTGACGCTGTGCCTGGCGTCAGAGCCAAGCTCGCTCTACCTCTATGCCCGCCCGGAACCCGGTCGCGAGCACATCCTGGCCGCGCTGTATGACGGCCCCATCGACGCCCATGCCTACACATACGCGCCGGTCATCCTCGAGGCCCTGCCCAGCGCCGGCAATGGGGGCCTGCAAACGCAGACGGTGCGCGTCAGCCCAGGCCAGACCGTGGTGGACGCGCTGGGGCGTGTGCTGCCGCTGGAGGCCGGCCTGTCCCTCCTGCAAGCCGACGGCCGCCTGCTGAATTATGACGGCGCCGGGCCGGTCGACCTGCCGCAAGCGGTGGCCACCTTTCACTTGCGGCCTGGCCTGCGCTGGAGCGATGGCGCGCCGCTCACCGCCGCCGACTCGGTTTTTGCGTACACGCTCGGCCGCAGCCCAGACTCCCTCGACCCGCGCCAGGCCATCGCCGCGCGCACCGCCAGCTACCAGGCCCTCGACGACACCACCCTGGTGTGGACCGGGCTCCCCGGCTACATCAGCCCACTGGCCTTTACTCACCTCTGGCCGCCCTTGCCCCGGCATCTCTGGGAAGGGCTGAGCGCGGTGGAGATCGCCGACAGCCCGCGGGCCAACCGCCAGCCCCTGGGCTGGGGACCGTTCGTCGTGGCGGCGTGGGAGGCCGGCGACCGCCTGGTGTTGGAGCGCAACCCCGCCTACTGGCGGGCGGGCGAGGGCCTGCCGCGGCTAGACCGGGTGGTGGTGCGCTTTGTGGAAGGCGCGCCGGCGCTGGCCGCGGCCCTGCGTGCTGGGGAGTGCCAGTTGGCCCCCAGCGGCCCCGGCCTGGACCTGGCGGTGGCCAGCCTGGCCGCGGCTGGCAGCGTGCGCCTGGAGCACGTGGCAGGCCCTATTTTGGAGCACCTGGACTTTGGGCTGCGGCCGGCGGACGACTACCCGCGCGCCGCCGGAGCCGAAGTGTTTCAGGACGCCCGGGTGCGGCAGGCGCTGGCACACTGCCTGGACCGCCCGGCCTTAGCCCCCTACCCCGACCTGGCCGCACTGGGCAGCTACCTGCCGCCGGGTCATCCGCTGCTGGCCGCCGATGCCGCGCCGGTTGCCTTCGACCCCGAGCGCGGGCGTGCCCTACTGGCCGAGGCCGGCTGGCGCGCTGCGGATGGCGACGGTGTGGTGGAGGCAGCGTTGAGCCTGGTGGGTGGACCGGCGGGCAACGCCGCGCGCGAGGGGCTGTTGGCGGCGGTGCAGGCGCAGTGGCAGGCGAACTGTGGGGTGGCGGTGACGGTGCGGACGCTGACGCGCGGCGAACTGGAGGGGAACTGGCCGCTGGGCGTGCTGTTTGGCCGGCGCTTTGATCTGGCGCTGTTTGGCTGGCGCGTGGGGGCCGTGCCACCCTGTGCGCTGTACACCACGGCGCAGATCCCGGATGAGGCCAACCCGGCCGGCGCCAATGCGGCGGGCCATGCCAACCCCGCCTACGACGAGGCCTGCCGGCGCGCGCTCACCGCGTCCGATTCGGCCGCCGCCGCGCAGGCCCACGCCGAGGCGCAGCGGCTGCTGGCCGCCGACCTGCCCATGCTGCCGCTGTTCTTCCACCCGCGCCATGGCGCCACCCGGCCGGGTGTCGAGGGGTATGTGTTGGATGGCAGCTCGGAGTCGGAGCTGTGGAACATCGAAGACATTGATGTTAAATAAAGCGAGTGCGCCAACGGCGGGCGATGCCCGCCGTTGGCGCACTCGCCCTGCATACATCTAAGCGAGGGTAACCAGCCCCGGCCTGCTCCCCACTACCTGCGCGCCGCTAGTGTCCACGGTGCCGGACAGGTCATAGGTCATGGCGCCAGAGATGCGCACGGGCACCAGCTCGCCGGGGGGCACCTCGCCCTCGATGATGACCAGGCCGTCAATCTCGGGCGCGTCGCGGTAGCTGCGGCCGACGCTCAGGCCATCGCCGGCGCCTTCCACCAGCACCGGCAGGATGCGCCCGATTTGCGCCTGGTTCTTCGCGAGCGAGATGCGTTGCTGCAGCGCCATCAGCCGCTCGCGGCGCTCGACCTTGACCGGCTCGGGCACCGGGTCGCCCAACTCGGCGGAGGTGGTGCCTGGCTCAAACGAGAAAGTGAAGGCGCCTACGCGGTCGAACTTCAGCGCTTCCACAAAGTCCAGCAGCGCCTGGAACTCTTCTTCGGTCTCGCCGGGATAGCCGACGATGAAGGTCGAGCGGATGGCCAGATCGGGCATGGCCGCCCGCAGCTTGCCCACCGTGCGGTGCACCCAATCGATGTTCGCGGGGCGGCGCATGCGGCGCAGGGTCATGGGGTGGCCGTGCTGGAGGGGCATGTCCAGGTAGTGCAGGATCTGCGGGTGGGCGGCCATGGTCTCGATCTGGCGATCGGTGACGTAGCCGGGGAAAGCGTACATGACGCGGATCCAGTCGATGCCAGGCGCGGCCTGGGTGAGCGCCTCGAGCAGGGCGGACAGGCCTTCCTTAACGCCCTGGTCGTAGGCAAAGTCGGTGGTGTCCTGGGCGATCAGGATCAGCTCGCGGATGCCGGCGGCCTCCAGGCGGCGCGCCTCGTCCAGGATCACAGGCAGGGGCCGCGAGACGGCCGTGCCCTTGATGAGCGGGATGGCGCAGAAGGCGCACGGGCGCCGGCAGCCATCGGCGATCTTGAGGTAGGCGCTCTTGCCTTGGATGGCGGCGCGCAGCGCGCCCTGCTCGTCCGAGCCGACCACGGCGGCCGACTCGGGCAGGTGGTAGAGCGGCTCCGGGTGCGGCCGCGCGCGCAGGCGCTGGACGAGGTCGACGATGTCCATCCAGCGGCGGGTGCCGATGATGCCGTCGATGCCGGGCACCTGGCGGATGACGTCGGCGCCGTAGCGCTGCGAGAGGCAGCCGGCGGCGATGAGCATCTGGCCGCGCCGCTTGCCGGCCGCCAGCTCGTTGAGCACGTCGAGCGACTCCTGCTTGGCCGGGCCAATAAAGCCGCAGGTGTTGACAATGAGCACTTCGGCCTCGCGCGGGTTGCCGGTGGCGGCCATGCCGGCCTGCCCCAGCAGTTGCGCCATGCTCTCGGAGTCCACGGTGTTCTTAGAGCAGCCGAGACTCACCAAGTGGAAACGCTTAGATTTTACTTTCGGCATACAGTGTTAATCCGCTTTCTATACTACTCACTACCAGGAACTAAAGGAAATAAGGGGTATGAAGGAAATAGGGGATTAGCCCTCTGCCGTCGGCGTCAGCGTGGGCGTTGGGAAGAGCATCCCGCCCTCCGTCCACAGGCGGATGGCGACCTCGCCCAGCTCGCCCAGCAGGCCCTGGTCCACGCCGTTGAAGATCACGCGCGTGCCTTTGCCGTTGCCGGTGGTCACTTCTACCACGTTGAGGCCGACGAAATCCCGTGTCTCGCCGGGCGGCATGATGCCGGCGAAGGTTTCGGCGCCGTCGACCTTAACCGAGACCCACGTACGCAGCTCGGCGCTGACCGTGACGTTGACCCCGCTGTACGAGGCCGCCGGCGTCGGCAGCACAGGCGTGGCACTGGGCAGCACCCGCTCGGTGGGGGTGGCCAGTGCCGCCGCGGTGGCCGCGGCCGGGTCGAGCGAGCCGGCCGGCGCACCCA
>CAYUYN010000217.1:0-7258 GCA_964449185.1 uncultured Anaerolineales bacterium
CGGCAGCCCGTTTGCGGGCCGCCAAAACCGCAAAACTTAATTGGAATCATTTAGTTCCCGTCGCGTCGCCGACGCCCCGCGCCTCCGAAGTCTCTGCCGATCGGCCAACTGCTGTCTCACCGCGCGCCCGCGGCTTGACCCAACGCGAGGACCTGCTCCTCGAGGGCCTGCGTGGCAGCGGGCCGGGCGGACGCATCATTGAGCGCGATGTACAAGCCGCGTTGGCGGCGCGGCCGGCCCTGGCCCCGGTGGCCCGTAAGATGGTGGCCCAAGGCGAATTCGTCGTACCGGAGCGCGGCAGCGGCCCGGGCGGCAAGATCACCATGCGCGACCTAAGGCCCGCTCGACCCGAAGCGTCGGCCGCCCCCGAGCAAGCGCCGGCGCCAGCCGTTCAACCCGCCGTGCCGCAATCGGCCGGCGACATCGAAAGCGTGCCGGTGAAAGGCGTGCGCAAGGTCATCGCCGAGCGCATGCTGGCCTCGCTCCAGACCACGGCCCAGCTCACCCTCACCGCCGCCGCCGACGCCCGGGCCTTGCTGGCGTATCGCGCGCGGCTCAAGAACAGCCCCGAGGCACTGGGCCTGCGCGGCATCACGGTCAACGACCTGGTGCTGTTTGTGACGGCCCGCGTCCTGCCCCAACATCCGGAACTGAACGCGCTCTTCACGGGCGACACGATCCAGCGCCACCGGCGCGTCCACCTGGGCTTCGCCGTGGATACGCCGCGCGGCTTGATGGTGCCGGTGCTCAGAGACGCTCAGACGCTTAGCCTGCGCGCCCTGTCACAGGAGGCCAAGCGCCTGGCGGGCGCGTGCCAGGCCGGCCGGGTTTTGCCCGACGAGCTCACCGGCGGCACGTTCACAGTCTCCAACCTGGGCGCCTTCGGCGTGGAGACCTTCACGCCCGTGCTCAATCCGCCGCAGGTCGCCATCCTGGGCGTCGGCACGACCGGGCTGCGGGCGGTGGACGTGGACGGCGTGATCCAGCATTGGCCGCACCTGGGGTTGTCGCTGACTATCAATCATCAAGTTGTCGACGGCGCTCCGGGCGCGCGCTTCTTGCAAGCGGTGTCCCAGGCGCTGGCTCAACTGGAATTATTCCTGGCGGTGTAGCCGCCCGAAGATTTGCTCGCGAGGGAAATTACTTATGCCGAAGTCAATTTCGGTTGATCCGACCGAAGTGCGCCGGCCGGCCACGCTGGCCGGCCCGGCCATCCCCCTGAACGCCTACCAGCCCGACCCCGCCGCGGAAGCCGCGCGCTATGGGCGCGACGCCCTGGTGCGCCTGTACCGGGACATGGTCTATATCCGCGAATTTGAGACCATGCTCGACCGCATTAAGAAGGAAGGCAAGTACCAGGGCGTGGAGTACACGCACCTCGGGCCGGCCCACCTGTCCATTGGCCAGGAGGCGGTGGTGGTGGGGCAGAGCTATCATCTGACCCCCGATGACTTCATCTTTGGTTCACACCGCAGCCACGGCGAGATCTTGGCCAAGAGCTTCTCGGCCATCGCCCAGCTCGATGACGCCGCGCTCCAGCGGATCCTGGAAGGCTACATGGGCGGCGCGGCTCTGCGCGTGGCCGAGCGCTTGCCGCACCAAAACCCGAAGGACCTGGCCATGGCCTACGTGCTGTATGGCGCGCTGGCCGAGATCTTCGGCCGCGCCACAGGCTTCAACCAGGGCATGGGCGGCTCGATGCACACCTTCTTCCCGCCCTTCGGCGTGATGCCCAACAACGCCATTGTCGGCGGCTCGGCCCCTATCGCGGCCGGCGCGGCGCTCTTCAAGCGCGTCAACCGTAAGCCCGGCATCGTCATCGCCAACATCGGCGACGCCTCGCTGGGCTGCGGGCCGGTCTGGGAGGCCATGACCTTCTCGGCCATGGATCAATACCGGACCCTGTGGGATGAGGCCGTGGGCGGTGCGCCGCCGATCCTGTTCAACTTCATGAACAACTTCTACGGCATGGGCGGGCAGACCGTGGGCGAGACCATGGGCTTCGGGGTGCTGGCGCGGGTGGGCCTGGGCGTCAACCCGGAGGCCATGCACGCCGAGCGCGTGGACGGCTACAACCCGCTGGCGGTGGCGGACGCTATCGCGCGCAAGAAGCAGATCCTGCTGGAAGGTCGCGGCCCGGTGTTACTAGACACCGTCACCTATCGTTTCATCGGCCACTCCACCTCGGACCCGTCTACGTACCGGGACAAGGCCGAGCTCGACCGCTGGTACGAGCATGACTCGCTCGCCAAGTACGGCCAGTATCTGGTCGAAAACGGCCACGCCACCCCGACCCAATTGGAGGAGATCCAGGCGGCCAACGTCGAGCGCCTGGTCGCGGTCCTGCGGGCCGCCATCGCGCCCGAGCTCTCGCCCCGCGTCAATGCCCGCGCCGGCGCTGTGGGCGGCATGATGTTCTCCCACCAGTTCAAGGATCGCCTGGCGGATGGCGCGCCGCAGGTGCTGCTGCCCAAAGCCGAAAGCCGGCTGAAAGTCACAGCCGCCAAGCACCGCTTTGGTCTGGACGCTGACGGCAAACCCCTGCCCAAGCTCAAGTGCCTGACCTACGCCGAGGCCTTATCCGAGGCCATGCTGCACCGTTTCTACGAAGACCCGACGATGATCGCGTACGGCGAGGAGAACCGCGACTGGGGCGGGGCCTTCGGCGTGTATCGCGGGCTGACGGAGTGCCTGCCCTATCACCGCCTGTTCAACTCGCCCATTTCGGAGGCCGCCATCGTCGGGACCGCCGTGGGCTACGCCCTCTCCGGCGGCCGGGTCGTGGCCGAGCTTATGTACTGTGACTTCATGGGCCGGGCCGGCGACGAGATCTTCAACCAGATGGCCAAGTGGCAATCCATGTCGGCTAATGTGTTACAGATGCCGCTGGTCCTGCGCGTCTCGGTCGGCGCCAAGTACGGGGCCCAGCACTCGCAGGACTGGACGGCGCTGGCGGCGCACATCCCGGGCCTGCGCGTCTTCTTCCCGGCTACGCCCTATGATGCCAAGGGCATGCTCAACCTGGCCCTGCGCGGCACCGATCCCGTGGTCTTCTTCGAAAGCCAGCGCCTGTACACGGAACCGGAGCGGCTCGTGGCCGGCGGCGTGCCTGTGGATTACTACGAGGTGCCGCTGGGCGAGCCGGCCGTGCGGCGCGAAGGCCGCGACGTGACGATCATCACGATCGGGGCGACGCTGTATCGGGCTCTAGAAGCCGCTGACGAGTTGCAGGCCAAGTACGGCCTCTCGGCCGAGGTCATCGATGCGCGCTTCATAAATCCACTCAACTACGCCCTGCTGGTGGCTTCGGCCCGAAAGACGGGCAAGGTCGTGGTGGCTTCGGACGCCTGCGAGCGCGGCTCGTTCCTGCACACCTTGGCCTCCAACCTCAGCCAACTGACCTTTGATGACCTAGACGGGCCGGTGGCGGTGGTGGGGGCGCGCAACTGGATCACGCCGCCGGCCGAGCTGGAGGACGCCTTCTTCCCGCAGAAGGAATGGATCATCGACGCCCTGCACGAGCTGATCCTGCCGCTGCCCGGCCACGTACCGAGCACCATGACGGGGCCGGCCGAGATCATCGAACACAACCGCTTAGGTATCTGACCGGGGCCGGTATGCAACCATCACTGTCCTGGGGCAAGCCATCTCATTTGAGTATGGCCGCCGCGTGAGCCGTAACTCTCAGTGGCCCACGCCCTGCAGCTTGAGGATGGCTCACAGTCGTTCGAGCACACTGGATGTGCTTGTCACAGTCAACTTCTGACGCGATAAACGATGGAGATGCGCGTGATTTATGAGCTTCGCACCTACTGGGCGACCCCTGGCAAACTCAACCAACTGCACACGCGTTTTCGGGAACTCACGCTGGCGTTGTTCGCGCCTAATGCCATGCAGGTCGTCGGCTTTTGGACACCTGAGCCCGCCACCGAAGCTCATGGCGATCTCGTCTACCTCTTAGCATTTTCAGATCAGGCGGCGCTGGAAGCCGCTTGGACTGCGTTTCGAGCCGATCCTGATTGGCAAGCCGGAAAAGCCGACAGCGAAGCCGACGGCCCGCTCGTCGCAAGACTTACCAGCGCTATCCTGTGTCCCGCTGATTACTCACCACTGCGCTAAGCCAGGGCTATAGCTCGATGTAATTGATAAGCGATAATGGCCTACAACGGCTCGGCTTTGTTGGGGGTCTTGTCTGATAGTGATCTGACACCTTGTTTTTGCCCGAAATCCGGCCTATCGCTTGTCGGAAATGCCGCATGTGACACGCCGGTTTTCGCCCAAAATTCGGCCTATCGCTTATCTGTCCGTTTTGCAGATTTCATCTCGCCTTCCCGAGTGCTGAAGCGAGTGAAAGGGGTGCCGGCAGTAGAAGGTACCATCGTAAGACAACCGACCATATGCCATAGTCCGGCGGTTACGCGAAAATTCGTTTGCCCGGAAAACCCACGAAATTGAAGCGATAGGCCGTTCTTGGCCCAAAATTCGGCCTATCGCTTCTGGAAGCGATGCTGAGGGTTTAAGCAGTCAATGACTGATTTCGCCCGCTTGTTCTAATAGGCAGCACACCGGCGGTTAGATTGAACGGAAAAGCGAAATCAGTCCGGGACTGATTTCGCTACCGGTTGGATTGGCACCTTTCGTACACTGGAAGTGACTGGCTTCCCGCGTGGACGAAAAGGAGCGTCTCCCATGACCGGCCCCGACAGTGTAGCTCAACTCGGCCTCTGGCCTGAGCCCCATTGGCCCTCGAAAAAGCCCGAAAAACGGCCAAGTCTGCACACTTTTTGGCGGCAGCCTGAACAGTTGCCCGAGTTCGTGCGTGACTGCCCGCCGGCCATGCGCACCCTGGAACTGCTGGGGCCACTGGATTGGGACGCGCTGCCTGAGCGCAACTTGGCGCGCAATTGGGGCCAGACCATCATTACTCAGTCCGCTCTGATCGCCACCTGGCTGGTCGGGTTGAATGAAAGCCGGCGTTCCATGGGCGCGTTGCATAGTTACCTGAGGGAGCATCCCGCTTTCATATGGCTGCTGGGTTTTCCTTTGGTACCGGCACCCAATCACCCGCTGGGTTTTAATGCCCAGGCCACTCTCACCACGCCTCAGCATTTGACCAAGATGCTCCGCTGGCTGTCCAACACCGCGTTCCAATGCCTGCTGGCCGACAGTGTCCAGCTCATCTTGGCTGAACTGCACCGGCTGGGAGCGTCGCCGCCAGGGTGTGTTTCGCTGGACACTAAACACATCTTGGCCTGGGTGAAAGAAAACAACCCCAAGGCTTACGTGCCCGACCGCTTCAACAAAGCCCGCCAACCCGTCGGCGATCCGGACTGTCGCCTCGGCTGCAAGCGGCGCACTAATCAAGGCAGGCCACCCACCCCCAGACACAACCCCATCTCACCTCAAACATTCAAGCGTGGCGAATTCTACTGGGGCTATGGCTCCGGAGTCGTCGTGACGAAGGTGCCGACCTGGGGCGAGTTCGTGCTGGCCGAACTCACCCAACCCTTCGACCAGGGCGACCTGATCTACTTCTTCCCGCTCATGGCCCAGGTCGAACAGCGCCTGGGCTACCGGCCGCCATTCGGCACCTTCGATGCCGCCTTCGACGCCTGGTACGTTTACGCCTATTTTCACCGTGAAAACGACCCGGCCGCCGGATTTGCGGCGGTGCCGTTTTCCGAGAAGGGCGGCTACAAGGTCAACGGTCGTCAGTTCAGCCCCGAAGGCTTACCGATCTGCGCCGCCGGCTTGGCCATGCCGCTCAAGTTCACCTTCACCGATCGGGCCAGTTGCCTGGTCGAGCACGAGCGCGCCAAGTACATCTGTCCGCTGACGCCCAACCGATCTGGCCGCGTCGCGTGTCCCATCCACCACAAGAACGCCAAGCGCGGCGGCTGCACCGCGATGATGCCCACCAGTATTGGCGCGCGCCTGCGCTACACACTGGATCGCCAGGGCGAGGCCTATCAAAACGCCTACCGTCAGCGCACCGCCGTCGAGCGCGTCAACAGCCAGGCCGTCGCCCTCGGCATCGAACGGCCGCACTTGCGCAATGGGCAAGCCATCACCAACCAAAACACCCTCATCTACGTTCTGATCAACCTGCGCTTTTTGCAGCGCCTACGTCGCCACCACTTAGCTGAGGATTGAGCCAGGCGGTTGGCCATCAGTACATCCGAGCGAAATCAGTCCACGCACTGATTTCGCTCGCCCGTTCGTCTTTGCCATTCTCAGCCGAAATCAGTCTGAACTGATTAAACCCTCGATGCACCGATTTTTGGGCAAAATCATGGTGACACGTTTGGCCCTGGTCGACTGCGGCAAAAATCGGCCACGCAGTTTTGCGTTGGCGTCGGATAGGCGTTTTATCTGCGTGGTCTTGGGGCTGGAGACGGCATGACGCGCTTCGACGTTGTTAGCCTGGGCGAGGCCTTGTTGCGCCTGGGTGTGCCTGTCGGTCGGCGGCTGGCGACCTGCCGGACGGCCTGGGGCAGCGCCGTGCCGGCCGAGGGCGTGATCTCTTCGCCGCACAATTGCTCGCCGCTGACGGCATCCAGGAACAACCGCAGCGTGCGCTGTTGACCTTCAAACTGGCCGCGCACGGTCAGCAGCCAGACGCCGTCAGGGTGCCCCATGAAGGTATTGCACGCCTGGGCCTGCCGGCGCGCTTCCGCCTCGGGCGCCAGCACCGCACCGAGCAGCTCAAGCGCGTCGCCCGCGCGCTGCTCGGCGGCGGCCAGCGCCAGAGCTTCGGTCAGGAACGGCCCCGCGCCCAGCTCTTGCTTGACCGGCGCCGTGGGCGTCGGGCCGGGATTTATATCTAGGCGGAAGCCTTCCACGATGCCGGTGTAGCCAGTGAGTAATTCTTGCGAAGCGGCGAAGCCAGTAGGAAAAACCACAGCTAGCTCATAAGTGCGGCCGCCGCCGCTGAACAGCACCGCCACCGAGCGCGCGTCGGGCTGGCCCGTCTCGCGCTCCACGAAGTGGCCGGCCAAGCCCTGGCTCTCGTAACCGGCCTGGGCAAAGGCCGACCACCCCTGCTCGAACACGCCCCAGGCTATGCCTTGGAGCAGCGGCGAGAGCTTGGCGGGATCGGTCTCATACTGGTCGTAGTGGATCTCGCCGTCGTAGACGTGAACGCTCACTGCGTGCTCGGGCCACAGGGGACCAATAAGCCGCAGGGTGCGTTCGTCGGCCGGCGCGGCCTGCCAGCCCGGCGGGTAGGGCAGGCTGTATCCCAGTTCCGCGTTGGCGT
>CAYUYN010000218.1:0-7225 GCA_964449185.1 uncultured Anaerolineales bacterium
CCACCCCCGCGTCGGCCGCGTGGACGGGCGCGCCGGTGGACGCGCCCAGGTCAACCCCTGGGTGGCGGGCGATGAAGTCGTCGCCCACGACCGTTCGGAACCTGGCCTCCACTGGCCAGACAAAGGCGCCGCTGCCGGTCGGGCCGGTGGCCCCGCCGGGGCAAGTCCCCGGTCCATTAACAATATCCAATTTGCCGGGCTCGCGCGGGATATCGGGCAACGGCACGCTAACGCCGTTGGGTGGCGGGCTGGTGCCTACGGTTTCAGTGGTGTCCACGACCTCGTCCACCGCTTCCCCCAGGTGCCGCAGGGCGGTGTCGGCCAAGGTCGCGAAGATTGGCGCGGCCACGGCGCTGCCTTCGCCGGCATTCTCGACTACGACCGCGATCACCACGGAGCGTTCGCCCGCCTCCGCGAAGCCAACAAACCAGGCATGCGGCGGCAGGCCGCCGCCCACTTGTGCGGTGCCGGTTTTTCCCCCGACCGTGAGCCCTTCCACGAGGGCCGCACGGCCGCTGCCCTGCTCGGCCGTGGTGATCATCATGCGCCGTACCAGGTCGGCCGTCTCCGGTTTCATCAGGTCGCGCACCACGTCCCGGCCGGGCTGCGTGTCCAGCACGGCCCCGTCGGGGCCGTGGATCGTTTCGACCAGGAACGGCCGGGGCAGGTCGCCATGGTTGACCACTGCCAGCACCACGCCCGCCATGGCCAGCGGGTGAGCCAGCAATTCCCCCTGCCCGATCGCGGTGGAAGCGCGCAGCAGGTCATTCTCGTACAGGGCTTGCACCTCATTCGCCAACTGCGGCGTCGCCATCGGAATGTCGGTCGGCCGGGCCGGGCCGGGCGGCACGCTGAACCCAAAGCGGCCGGCGTAGTCAATGAGCACTTCCGGCGGCATTTCATCCCCCATGCGCGCAAAGGCGGCGTTGGCCGATTTGGCGTACGCCATCTCCAGCGACAATTGGGCCTCGTCGTGATTGGGGTCGGGAATGACCCCACCGCCGACCTCGTACACGTAGTACAGGCCGTCGGGTCCCGACAGCGGCTCGCCAAAATCAAAGAGCGTGTCGGGCGAAACCTGGCCGGTGTCCAGGGCGGCGATCAACGTCACGGTCTTGAAGACCGAGCCGGGCGTGTATAGCCCTTCGGCCGCCCGGTTGACCAATGCCCCCTGGCACGCCGGCGCATCCCCACAGGCCGCCACCAGGTTGTCCAGGTAGGCCGGGTTCAGGATCTGGTTTGGGTCAAAGCCGGGCTGACTGGCCATCGCCAGGATCGCGCCGGTCGTGCCGTCGAGGACCACCGCGGCGCCGGCCCGGCCGGCCAGGGCTGCCTCGGCCGCCCGCTGCAGCCGGGTGTCTATGGTCAGGACCAGCTCGCTGCCCTGGATGGGCGTGTGGATCTTCATGCTGAGCTGCGTGTCGAGGCGGTCCAGGCCGAGCAGCGGGTCGTTGTAGGTCAGCTCCAGGCCCGTGATCCCGGCCCGGATGCCGGACACGTACCCAAGCACATGCGCCAGGGACGGTTCGGTATAGACCCGGATCCGGAAGCCGCCGGCGGTCTCCTGGTCGAACGCCAGGGGGCGCCCGTTGCGATCCAGGATGGCGCCGCGGGTGATCGTCTTGAGCAGGTCCATCGTGCGCTGGATGGCCGGCTGCGGCACCTGGCTGAAGGCGCTCTCGCCGCTGAGCACCAGGCGCACGGTCTCGGCATCCAGGCTGTCGCCGCGCAGCGCCTTGACGTAGGTTTCGGCGGCGGCGAGTGAGACCGCGACCGGGCGCAGGTCGCCGGCGCGGACGAGGGTCCAATAGATGATGCGCGCCGAGAGCAAGACCACGGCGAGGGTGATCACGTTGCCAAGCTGCCACAGACGGCCCGCGAAACTCATGCCGGCAAGGCCTCCAGCCGCCGGGCCAGCGCCAGCGCAATCCCGATCTCGGCCAGGTTGATCAACACCGCCGTGCCGCCCTGGCTGAGAAAGGGGATGGTGATGCCGGTGACCGGCAGCAGGTTGACCGTCGCCCCCACCATGATGAGCATCTGGATGAACAGGTGGCAGGCGATGCCGGTCAGCAGCAGGCGCTCGAAGGTCTGCTCGCGCGGCAGCAGCGCGGCCAGCCGCAGCAGGCGCAGCAGCAGGACGGCGAAGACCAGCAGCACCGCGATGCCCACCACCGCGCCCATCTCCTCCAGGATCGCCGCAAAGATAAAATCAGAGTGCGCTAACGGGATGTACTCCGGCGTCCCCAGGCCCAGCCCGGTGCCAGTCAGGCCGCCCGCAATGATGGCGTACAAGGCTTGCTGGATCTGATAACCGGGACCTTGTGAAATCGTGATGCCCATAGCCTGGCCGTTGACGACGACCTCGGCCTCGCTCCACGGGTCGAGAAAGGCCAGAAAGCGATACTGGATGACCGCCGGCACGTCCCAGGCCGCCCACAAGCCGACTCCGACGACTAGCGCCAACATGATCCCAATGGCCGCCACCGTCGCAAACAGGCGGGTCTCGAAGCCGGCGTACAAGATCGCGACGAAGATCGCGCCCAGGATCAGCACCGCCCCAAAGTCGGACATCTGCACCAGGGCCAGCGTCGCCATGCCGACGAACAGCAGGCCGGGAACGAAATGACGGAGCGCGGGGAGCCGCAGCCAGCCCAGGACCGCGCGGGCCTCCCCGGCGACGCGCTCACCTTCCTGGGCTACATACTGCGCCAGGAAGATGATCAAGGCCACCTTGAGGATTTCCGACGTCTGGAAGGCGGGCAGGGGGCCCAGCTTGAGGGCCAGCCGCGCCCCGGTTTCATCCACGACGCCAAAGAACGCCGTTGCCAGCGAGAGGCCCAGCCCCACCAGGCTCACCGGCAGCCACCAGCGGCGCAAGCGCTCGACCGACGCCGGCCGCAGAATGAACCAGGCCATGAGCGCCAGGCCGGGTAGATAGCCGCGCAGCAACTGTTGATAGACCCCGCCGCCGCCGCGCAGCCGCCAGATCATCACCAGCCCGATGGCCGACAACAGCGCGACCAATGGCAGGACGAGCTGTTCCATTTCCGCCCGCCGCCAGCGCAGCAGCAGGTGCAGGCCGCCAAACAGAGCTGCAAACATGAGGGGCGGAAGCAAGGCCGGGGCCGCCGCGCGGACCAGGGACTGATCCTGGCGCACGGCGGCCCCGAAGGAGGCCAGGACGAAACCCAGGCCAGCCGCAAGAAAAATCGCGGCCAGCAGCAAGGCTTCGGTGTTGCGGATCGAGAGGCGCGAGCGCGGCAGCGAGGTCATTCGCGCAGCTCGAAGACCATATCGCCGAGCTGGACACGGGCGCCGGGCGCGACACGCCGGGCTGCCCACGGCGCGAGCCGCTCGCCGTTCACAGATGTGCCGTTCTTGCTGCCCAGGTCTTCCAGCCACCAGCCGGCCCCGTCCCAGCGCAGGCGCGCGTGGCGGCTGGAGACGAATTGGTCATGCAAGACCAGGTCGTTATCGCGATCGGCGCCCAGGGTGTTGTCCGGCTTGAGGTGCAACACAGCGCCCGGCCGCGCGTCCGGGTCGCTGCCGGGCTGGCTGACGACCAATCGGCCGGCAGCGGTGGAAGGCAGGGCCGGCCCGGCCTGCAGGCGCAGCGCCATTTCGCGCCGCACCGCCACCAGCGTGACGAGCACGACGAAATAGATCAGCCCGACGAACACCCACTTGGCCGCAAACAGAAGGGTGTAAACTGAGAAGAGCTCCATCGGTCAGTCGCAGCTCGCCCGGAACCGCAGCCCCACCACGCCCGGTGTCTCCAGCGACGGGGCCTGCCGCTTGAGCGCCGCGAGGATCACCCCATCGCCATCGCGCAGGACGTGGCCATTGGGCTCAACCGGCCGGCCGTTGACAAATGTGCCATTGACCGAGGGTTGGCCCTGGGGGGTTCCGTCGAACAAGCGGTAGTCCCCCGGCGCGCAGCGCAGGTAGGCGTGCTGGCTGCTCACCAGGCGTAGCGCCTGCACCGGGGGCATGTCCAGGAATAGGTCACAGCCGGCGTCGCGCCCGATCGTCAGCAGGCCCTCGCGCAGGCGCCACAGCCGGCCCGCCGGCTGCAATTCCAGGCAGGCCGGCAGCGGACCGGGGGGACGCTCACCCAGCCCATCGGCTTGCAGCCGCGAGCGAATGCGCGCGTGCCCGGGCGCCACCTCGGCCGCGGGATAGATGCGCACCGAGACCTGCCCGGCGAAGCGGTATCCCCGCCGTCCCTGGCGGCTGTTAGCCGTCGTCAGCTCGCTCAGCAGCCGGTCTGCCCACTGCTGGCAGAGCTGTGCTTCAATCGGCTGATAATTGCTGGAATAGTCGCCGGGCGGCACGTCCACGACGAACTGATTGGGCACGATCTTCTGATAGTGCGCGTCCTCGAGCAGGTTTTCGCGAGCCAGCATGACCTCCGCCAGGGCCACGCCGATATCCGCGGGCCGGACAGGCTGAGCCGTCAAACCTCGCCGCGGCTTCACCAGGCGGACCTGCCAGCCATCCCCGGCCGCAGGCGCGCTCATGCGCCGACCTGCTTCACAGCCAGCGTCGAGTGGCCGACCCCTATCCGGTCTCCGGGCGCCAGGGCCTTGTCCCTCACGCTGAAACCATTGACGTAGGTGCCGTGAACGCTGCTCAGGTCGCGAATGCGCAGGATGCCGTCCTGCCGGTACAGCTCCGCATGTTGGCGCGAGACGCCCAGGTCACGGTCCAAGCGCAGAGCCACCTCGCCGCCTCGGCCGAGCCGGGCCGGCAGCGCCTGGACGATGAACTCGTCGCCTACGTGCGGGCCGGCCACCGCGGCCAGCCTCACCCCCAGCGCCTGTTCGGGCTGGTGCTGGGCGATGGTAGGCTTGACAAGCTCGGCTGCCACAATGGTCCCGGTGCGCGGCGCCGCGGCGGGCGCCTCCTTTAGCCGCGTGACACGATTGGGTTGGCCGGCCAGGGGTGTATCGGTGGGCAGCGGAAAAGCCAGGCCCAGCAGCCGCCCCATGAGGTAAGCCACCAGCCCGACGCCCGGCAGCAGAACCGCCAGGGCCAGCCAGGCGCGCGCTTCGCGGCGGGGCAGGCCGCGGCGTTTCAGGTCCCAATAGACTGCGCCGATTGTCACGCCCCACAGCAGGACGCCCAGGCACAGCCCTACGCTCAGGACGCTGGCCCCATACAGGTCTTCGGGCAATGCAACCTCGTTGAACCCGGCGGGCGAAAAATCGGCCACTGCTGCGGCGCGCCCGGCCGCCGAGCGAGAAGATGAGACTTGGATACAATTATAGCATCATGAGCGCGCGGGATCCCTTCATTGGACGGCTCTTAGCCGGCTGTCGGCTCGAGCGCCTGCTCGGGCGCGGCGGCATGGCCACGGTCTACTATGGTTGGGACCTGAAGCTGGAGCGGCCGGTCGCGGTCAAGGTCATTGACGCCCAGCGCCAACACGAAGCGACTTATGCTGTGCGGTTTGTCAACGAGGCGCGCATGATCGCCGCCCTGTCGCACCCGCATGTGCTTCAGGTCTACTCCGCCGGCGACGAAGATGATCTCTTTTTCTTTGTCATGGAATACGTGCGCGGATCGGACGTCGGCGTCCTGCTGGAGACCCTGCGCCGCGAAGGCCGGCGGATGCCGGCGGCGGACGTGGTGCGCATCGGCCGGGCCGTGGCCGAGGCGCTGGACTATGCCCATGCGCACGGCATCATCCATCGCGATGTAAAACCCACCAACGTGCTGGTAGCCGAGGAGGGCCGCATCGTCCTGGCCGACTTTGGCCTGGCGATGGAGGTGGCGCAGGGCACCCTGGGCACCGCCTTTGGCAGCCCGCATTACATCGCGCCCGAGCAGGCCCGCAGCTCGGCCGAGGTCGTCCCCCAGTCCGATCTGTACTCGCTGGGCGTCATGCTCTACGAGATGCTGGTCGGGAGCGTGCCCTTTAACGACTCCTCCCCGGCGGCGCTGGCCCTGCAGCATCTGACCCAGGCGCCGCCGGAACCGCGCTCCATCAATCCGGCGCTCAACCCGGAGACCGAGGCGGTGCTGCTCAAGGCCCTGCAAAAGGCGCCGGCCGACCGCTTTCAGACCGGGCAAGCATTGATCGCGGCCCTGGAAAACGCGCTGGAATCCCCCCACCCAACCGAGCCATTTCTAAATCTCAAGCCGAAGCCGGCCAAGCGTGAGCGTTCTGATCCCACCCCGGCGCTATCGCTCATACCCGGCGCGGCGGGCGCCGGTGCGGGTCTGGCGCCGGGCCGCCCCTGGTCGAGCCCCGCACTGAGACGGCTCCTGCGCCAACCCTCCACCTGGTGGGGCGTAGGCTGTCTCGGGGCGTTTTTCGTGGTGGCCCTGCTCGGGTCGGCTGGGCTGAACTTCCTGGCGAGCGAGGCCAATGGCACCGGGCAGCGCAACGCGGGGGCCAACGTCACGGCCGCGGCCTCCGAGGCGGCCCAGGCAACCTCGATCCCGGCCGAAGACGCCGCCGCGACCAGCGGCGCTGTGACCAGCGCGCCGACGGCTGGCGACCGCTTCGCCCTGTACTACGACAACACCGGGTTCTATTTTCACAACCTATCGGGCAAGGATCGCCCGATCCACCCGGTCGCCTTCGAGCGGCTGGATGCGGCCGGCAACCCGGTCAACCGTTTCGACGGCTGGCGTTGGGGCGAGATCTACGGGACCTTCCGGGCGGACCGCTGCATGGTGGTGGCGCTGATCGACTACACCAGCCACCTGGACCCGGCCGAGTGCCGCAACAAGCACCTGGTCTATCGCACCCCCTTCGCCTCCGACGGCTTTATCTTTTGGACCGAGAAAGAGGGCAGCCAGCAGTTCCGCGTCTTGTGGCAAGAAACCGAGGTGGGGCGCTGCGACATTGCCGCCCACAATTGTGAAGTCTACTTGCCCTGAGAAAATGATCAGGGGGCGGTGCGGCCGGCGCGGGCAATGGCCGCACCGTCCCCAAACTTTATGACCCTCCCCCTGCTCACCCTGGCCGGCGCCAAGACTTGGCAGTTGCCCGAGCTGCCCAGCCTCAACCAACTCCCCGCGCGTGCCACGCTTATCCCATCTTCATTGCCGGATTCAGGGCACTACTTGCCTTGACGGCAGGCGGCATCGTAGGATTGAGCGGCAGTGCTGTTCGTCGGGTTCCAGGGCGGGGTTACGCTTGGAACGACTGATCTGCTCTAACGGAAAGTTCGCCAATCTCCAATAGTTCTCACGAATTTACGGCCGGCAG
>CAYUYN010000219.1:0-7219 GCA_964449185.1 uncultured Anaerolineales bacterium
CAGGGCGAAGGCCAGGGTCAAGGTGAAGGCCAGGGGCAAGGGCAAGGTCAGGGCGAAGGTCAAGGCCAAGGCGAGGGGCAAGGCCAGGGGGGCGGCTCGGGGCGGGGTGAAGGCAGCGGCGATGGCGAAGGCGGCACGGCCGGCACCGATCCCATCAACCAGGGCAACGGCGCGGGTGACGGCGGCGAGCGTGACTACGAGGAAATTTATTCGCCCTATCACCTGGGCGGGACCGACGGGCAAGATGTGACCATTACGGGCGAGGGCGACCCGAGCGGCGATGTGGTGGGCGAAGGCAACACCAGCCCCAGCGAGACGGGCGACGTGACCGTGCCCTACAACGAAGTCTACGCGGGCTATGCCGACACGGCGTATGACGCCATTGACAGCGGCGGCTACCCGCTGGACCTGACGGATGTGATCCGCCAGTACTTCTCTTCGTTGGCCCCTTAAGGACCACTTTCATGGAAATACCCGCTTTGGAACAGACCTCTGCCCCGCTGGCCCTGGAGGGTGATTTGACCGTGCCGGCGTTCCGCGCCACGGCGGCGGCCATCGAGGCCGAGGTGGGCAAAGTGATCGTGGGCCAGGCCGAGGTGGTGCGGCATGTGCTCATCTGCCTGGTGGCCGGCGGGCACGCCCTGCTGGAGGGTGTGCCGGGGCTGGGCAAGACCATGCTCATCAAGACCCTGGCCGATGCCCTGACGCTCAACTTTGCCCGCATCCAGTTCACGCCCGACTTGATGCCGGCCGACATCGTCGGCACCGACATCCTGGAAGAGATGGCGGATGGCCGGCGCCAGTTCCGTTTTCAACCGGGGCCGATCTTTGCCAACCTGGTCCTGGCCGACGAAATCAACCGCGCCACGCCCAAGACGCAGTCGGCCCTGCTGGAGGCCATGCAGGAACATTCGGTCACCGTCGCCAAGCGCACTTATCGGCTGGACGAGCCGTTCTTCGTGCTGGCCACGCAGAACCCGATCGAGATGGAAGGCACCTACCCGCTGCCCGAAGCGCAGCTCGACCGCTTTCTGTTCAAGATCAACGTCGGCTTTCCCTCGTCGGGCGAGCTGGTGGAGATCCTGGCGCGCACCACCGGCAAGCAGATGCCCTCGGCCGGCAAGGCGGCGGCTGGCAGCCAGATCATGGCCATGGGCAGCCTGGCCCGGCAGATCCCCGTGCCCTCGCACGTCTCCGATTTTGTGGCGCGGCTGGTCGTCGCCTCGCACCCGCGGCAGCCCGGCGCCCCGGCGCTGGTCAAGCAGTTCCTGCGCTATGGCTCGTCCCCGCGCGGCGCGCAGGCCATCATTTTGGGCGCCAAGATCACCGCGCTCTTTGCCGGCCGCCTCAACGCCGCCTTTGAAGACGTGGCCGCCGTGGCCCCCGCCGCCCTGCGCCACCGCCTGCTGCTCAACTTCGAAGGCCAGGCGGAGGGCGTCTCCACGGATGATGTGGTGGCGGCGTTGTTGAAGGAAGTGCCAAAGGCAGTAAAGTAATGTGTGGGAGTGGGGGGGTATGGGAGACAAGCTCCCATACCCCCCACTCCCACACTGCTCTCCATGCTCTTCGACGAAAAAACCCTCCGCAAGCTGGACCGCCTGGCCCTGGTGGCGGCTCAGGTGCGCGCCGGGCAGATCAAGGGCGAGCGGCGCTCCACCAAGCGCGGCACGTCCATTGAGTTCGCCGACTATCGCAACTACACGCGCGGCGATGACCTGCGGCGGGTGGACTGGAACGTCTACGCGCGGCTGGAGCGGCCCTTTATCAAGCTGCTGGAAGAAGAAGAAGACCTGGCCGTCCACCTGCTGGTGGACACCTCGCGCTCAATGGACTTCGGCGACGAGGCCGAGAACAAGCTGCGCTTTGCCCAGCGCCTGGCCGCGGCGCTGGGCTATATGGCCCTGGCCGCGGGCGACCGGTTGACCCTGACCACGCTGCACGACGCCGGGCCGGCCGACCGCTTTGGTCCGGCGCGCGGCCGTGGGCACACCCTGCGGCTGCTGAACTTCCTGGAAGCGCTGCAGCCGGCCGGCACCACCGACCTGGACGCGGCACTGAAGCAGTATGCGCTCACCAGCGGCCGGCCGGGCCTGCTCTTCCTGGTCTCGGATCTATTCTCCCCTGGCGGCTACCGCAAAGGCCTGGGCCAACTGCAGGGCCGCGGCTACGAGGTGGCCGTGCTGCACCTGCTGGCCCCTGCCGAGGTGGACCCGCCCCTGGCCGGCGACCTGCGCCTGATCGACGCCGAGACCGGCGAGCCCCAAGACATCACCCTCGACGGCGGCCTGCGCGCCCTGTACCGCAAGCGCGTCGCCGCCTGGCGCGACGAGATCGAGGCACACTGCCTCAAGCGCGGCATCCACTATGTGCCGGTGGTGACTGACTCGGCGTGGGATGAGCTGGTGCTGTATCAGTTGAGGCAGAAGCATTTGGTGAAATGAAACCGTAAGTGGGTATGTGAGTATGTGGGTGTGTGAGTGAACCCGCCCACTCACACACCCACACACCCACACACGATGTCCTTCCTCTCCCCTCTCTTCCTCGCCCTCTCCGCGCTCGCGATCCCCATCGTGATCCTTTACATGCTTAAGCTCCGCCGGCGCGAGGTGGAGGTGTCGTCGACCCTGCTGTGGCAGATGCTGCTGCGCGACCGGGAGGCCAACTCGCCCTGGCAGCGGCTGCGGCGCAACCTGCTGCTGTTCATCCAATTGCTGCTGCTGGCCGCTTTGGTGCTGGCCCTGGCCCGGCCGTTTTGGCCGGTGCCCACCATCGCCACCGGCACCCTGGTGGTGCTGCTGGATGGCTCGGCTTCGATGAACGCCACCGACGGGCAGGGGGGTGGCACCCGTTTTGAGGCGGCGCGTGCGGCCGTGCGCCAGCTCATCGACGGCCTGGGTCCCGACGGCCATATGTCGCTCATCTTGGTCGGCCAGCAGCCGGCCGTGCTGGCGCCGACCACCAGCAGCAAGGACGCCCTGCGCGATGGCCTGGGCCAGGCGCACCCGGCCGAGGCCCCCGCCGATTGGGAGGCCGCCGTGGCCCTGGCGGCCGGCGCCGTCCGGGCCGGCGAGGCCGACGACTCGATCGTCGTCATCATCTCGGATGGCGGCCTGCCCGAGAACCTGCCGCCCATGCCGACCGAGGTGCGCTACGTGCCCATCGGCTCGTCCGGGGACAATCTGGCCATCGAGGCCCTGGCCCTGCGGCCGGCCGCCAACGGGCCGCAGCTCTTTGCCAGCGTGGCCAACTATGGGCCGGCCGAGCGCGCGGTCATCATCTCCTTTTCCATCAACGGCCAGCTTTTCACCGCCGAGCAACTGACCGTGCCGGCCGGGGACACGGCCGAGGTGGTGCTCGACGAGCTGCCGGCCGAGCCGTCGGTGTACCAGGCCAGGCTGTCACTGCCGGCCTCGGCCGGCGACGCTGAGCAGCTTGATAGGCTGCCTTTGGACGACACGGCCTGGGCCGTCTATCAGCCGCCCTCGGCCGGGCGGGTGCTGGTGGTGACACCGGGCAACGTCTTTTTGGAGCAGGTCTTCGCCGCGCTGTCGGCCAACCTGGGCCTCAGCCCGTTCCGGCTGCGGCCCGACCAGCCGTTGCCGAACGAGCCCTTTGACCTGTACGTCTTTGACGGCGTCATCTCCGGCACCGTGCCGGCGGGCGCCGACGTGCTGCTGGTTAACCCACCCTCCAATGACCTGTTCGAGGTGGGCGGCGCCTACACCAACACCACGCCCGTGCGCGTGCTGCCCGACCCGCTGACCAATTTTGTGGACTGGTCCGGCGTGCACCTGCTGCAGGCGCGGCAGGTGGCGCTGCCGGCCTGGGCCCGGCCCCTGGTGCAGACCGATGTCGGCCCGCTCGTGTTCGTCGGGGAGCAGGGCGGTCGCCGGGTGGCGGTGCTGGCCTTTGACCTGCACGACTCTGACCTGCCGCTGCAGGTCACCTTCCCGGTGCTGATGGCCAACCTGCTGGGCTACCTGGCGCCGGCGCAGGCCTTTGCGGCGGGTGAGGGGCTGCGGCCGGGTGAGACGTTGATCATCAGACCCAGCGGCGGCGACGCCGGCGTGACGATCGAGGACCCGGCCGGCCTGACGTTTGAGGCGCCCGCCACCGAGGCCGGGGTGATCTTTGCCCAAACCAACCGCCTAGGCTTGTACACGGTGCGGTCGAACCAGGGCGTGCTCGGCCGCTTCGCCGTCAACCTGTTCGACCCGCGCGAGTCGGCCATTGCGCCGGCCGACACCATCCGCATCGGCCGCGCCGACGTCGCCGCCGCCTCGCGCCAGGCGCAGGGCGAGTTTGAGATCTGGCCCTGGCTCGCCGCCGCGGCTTTTCTGCTGCTGCTGCTGGAGTGGTGGGTCTATCAACGCGGGACCGTGCTTCCGGCCCTGCCCGCCCGCAAAAAAGTAATTGGTAATTAGTCATTGGCAATTGTTGAGATACATATGCCCTCTTCAATTACGAATAACCAATTACCACCGTCTCTCTTCGTGATGATCGGCATCCAAGGCTCGGGCAAGAGCACCTGGGCGCGGGCCAACGCGGAACGATTGCGGGCCACGGTGGTGGCGGCGGATGAGATCCGCAACGAGCTGGAAGCCGCGGGGATGGACGCGATGGGACTGTCGGACCACGTCTTTGCTATCCTGGAGGAGCGGGTGGACGGGCTCCTGGCGCGGGGGCAAAACGTGATGGTCGACGCCACCCACGCCCGCCGGCAGTGGCGCCAGAACGTGCTGGCCATTGCCCGCCGCCGCAGCGCACGGCGGGTAGCCGTGTGGTTTGACCTGCCCCTGGACGCTGCGCTCGCGCGCAACCAGCGCAAGCCCGGCGGCGGCTGGGGCGAACGCGAGGTGCCGCAGGCCTTGCTCCTGAACGTCTGGCGCGGCTTCGAGCCGCCCAGCACGGAAGAGTTTGATGAGATTTGGAAGCCGCGAGGAGAAGAGATCGGTGTGTGAGTAATGACCTTTAGCGCTCCCTGGGCCCTCCTGCTCCTCCTCACCCTCCCCTTCCTCCTCCGGCTGGGTTGGCCTTCGCGCGGGTCGAGCCGGCTGCGCGAGACGCTGAGCGTGGCGCTGCGGTTGCTGATCGCGCTGCTGTTGATCTTGGGGCTGGCCGGGCTGGAGCTGCGCCGGGCGGCCGATGAGCTGTCGGTGGTGTACCTGGTGGACCACTCGGACTCGATGCCGGCGCTGGCGCGGCAGACCGCGCTGACCTACGTGCGGCAGGCCCTGCAGCACATGGGCGCCAACGACCGCTCGGCCGTCATCGTCTTTGGCGGGGATGCCCTGGTCGAGCGCCCGCTGTCGGCCAGCAAGGAGTTGGACACTTTCACCACCAAGGTCAGCAGTTTGCAGACCGATCTGGCCGAGGCCATTCGCCTGGGGCTGGCCCTGCTGCCGGCCGACACGGCCCGGCGCATGGTCATTCTCTCCGATGGGTTGGAAACCACCGGCGACGCGCTGGAGGCGGCCCGCCTGGCGGCGGCCAGCGGCGTGCAGATTATGGTGGTGCCATTCCGCGCGACTGGCGGGTCGGAGGCCATTGTCACCGAGGTCACCGCGCCGGCCCACCTGCGCGCAGGCGAACAGTTTGGGCTGGAGGTGACCATCGAGTCCACCCTGGACCAGACCGTGGGCGTGCGTGTGCTGGCGGGGGCCCGCCTGGCCTACGAGGGCACCCTCGAACTGCGGCGCGGCACCAACGCCTACAGCCTGCCGCTCACGGCTGGCATCCCGGGCTTTGCGGCGTATCGCGTGCAGATCGTGCCGCTGACCGGCTCCGATACCTTTTACCAGAACAACGAGCTGGCGGCCTTTTCTCAGATTGCGGGGCCGCCGCGCGTGCTGCTGGTGAAGAACCCCAAACCGCGCGACGGCGTAGATGAGTCGCGCGAGCTGATTGCGGCGCTGCAGGCGGCGAACATCGTGGTGGAGGTGGCCGACCCCAGCGGCCTGCCGAGCGAACTGCCGGCGCTGTCGGAATATGTCTCGGTGGTGCTGCTCAACGTACCGGCCAGCGCGCTCACGCAGCGGCAGATGGCGGCGGTGCAAACCTATGTGCGCGACCTGGGCGGCGGGCTGGTGGCCGTGGGCGGGCCCAACGCCTACGGGGTAGGGGGCTACTTCAAGACCCCGCTCGAAGCGGTGCTGCCGGTCGATATGCAGATCAAGGATCAGCAGCGCCGGCCGCGCCTGACCATGGTCTTTATCATCGACCGCTCGGGCAGCATGGCGGAGACCTCCGGCGGCGTCACCAAGCTGGAGCTGGCCAAGGAAGCGGCCATCCGCTCGCTGGAACTGCTCAGCCCCACCGACAAGGTCGGGGTGATCGCCTTCGATGACGCCGCGCAGTGGGTAGTGCCCATCACCGGCCTCGATCAGATGGACGCCATCGTCAACAGCATCGGCACCATCCAGTTTGGCGGCGGCACCGACATCTACGCGGGCGTCAAAGCGGCCTCGCTGGTGCTGCCCAACGATGATGCGGCCGTCAAGCACATCATCCTGCTCACCGACGGCGGCGCCGACCCCACCGGCATCGTCGAGACGATCACCGCCATGCACACTGACTACGGCATCACGCTCTCGTCGGTGGGGGTGGGCACCGATGCGGCGCCCTTCCTGCCCGACCTGGCCACGGCCGGTGGCGGCCTCTATCACCTGGCCGTGGACCCCAGCTCGATCCCGTCGATCTTCGCCGAAGAGATCACCCTGGCCACGCGGGCCTACATTATCGAGGAAGAGTTCCTGCCCCGGCAGGTAAACCCCAGCCCCATGCTGGCCGGCATTGAGAGCGTCCCGGCGCTGCTGGGCTACGTGGGCACCAGTGCGAAGGACTCGGCGCAGACCATCCTCATCACGGCGCAGGACGACCCGCTGCTGGCGGCCTGGCAATATGGGTTGGGGCGCGCGGTGGCCTGGACCTCCGATGCCACCGGCCGCTGGGCGCAGAATTGGGTGAGCTCGGATATATTTGTGCGCTTTTGGGCGCAGGTGGTGCGCTACACCATCAGCGCGGGGGCCAACTCGAACGTAGAAGTGCGCGTGGAGCGCGCCGGCGACCAGGCCACGGTGATGGTGGACGCGCAGTCCGACCAGGGGGCGTACCTCAATGGGCTGACCCTGACCGTCAACGTGGTGAGTCCCGACGGCACGACCCAGACCATCACGCTGCAGCAGATCGCGCCTGGGCGGTACTCGGGCACCTTCGTGCC
>CAYUYN010000220.1:0-2309 GCA_964449185.1 uncultured Anaerolineales bacterium
CTTAGTGCGTTAGAATAGTCCTCAGTTGACCCAACTCTTGGAGGAGACTATGCTCAACAAAACGAATGCTTTTCGGGTGGTGCTGGTCGCGCTGCTGCTGGCGGCGCTAGCCTGCAATGCTGTTACCAATGCCTTGGGGGGCGATAGCCGGGTGCCGGATGCCCAGGCCACCCTCGACGCCGCGTCGACCGAGGCCGCCGAACAACTGGAGAACTTCGCCACCCCCGAGGATCAGGAACCGGTTGAGGAAGAGCCCACCGCCGAGACGAACACCGACCCCACCGCCACCGGCGGGCCGGAAGACATTCCCGTGCTGGAAGGCGAAAATGAAAATTTCTTCGCCTCCCCTGAGGTGGTCACGTACTTCTCGCCGGCCACCTATGACGAGCTGGTGACCTTTTACAAGGAACAAATGCCGGCCAACGGTTGGGAGCTGGATGCCACGCTGTCGACCGAGTTTGGCGGCGTCGCGGTGCTGACCTTCAAGAAGGACAACCGCACGGCCAGCGTCACCATCTCGCCCGATCCGAGCTCGGGCAAGACCGTCATCGCCATCGGCATCGTGCAGCAGTAGTATTCCACTAACCTAGACACGAGCATGCAGTGACCCGCGCCCGCTGGGCCAGACCCAGCGGGCGCGGATCATTCTTATTCTGCCATCGCAGTCAGACGCTGCCTCACTCGCCGTAGGCGCGCAGCCCCTGCAGCAGGTTGGAGCCGATGGCCAGGCGCACCACCGTCTCACCCACGTCCAGCACCCACGCCATTGGGATGACCTTGCGCTCCTTGAGGAACAGCCCCTGCGAGATCAGCAGGTGGGTCACTTCATTGCTCTGCGTGTCGGTAAAGACGCGCTCCACGTGGCCGACGTGCTGGCCATCGGCCGCCACCACCTTGGCGCCTTCCTTGAGGGGCACCGTGTCTTCGGGGATGTTGCGGTCGACCTCCACCCGGCGCGGTGCCGCCGACCCCGCGCCCAGTTCCGTGGCGACGTGGCTGCCGGGCATACTGGCGCCCGCGGGTGGGTAGAACAGCCACGGCGTGAACGCGGCGCCGGTGACCATCGGAGAAGCCACGCCTCCCATGATCGGCGGCGCCGTCCACTCGGCGTTGTCCATTTGCACGTAGTGCTCTTGGGTGAAATCCGGCAGGCCGTCGGGGTCGCCCACCTCAGGCTTGAGAACGACGCGGTCCGCGTCGGCCTCCGCCACCATGTTCACCGGCACCACCTTGTCCGAACGGAACAGAAGCCCCTTCTGGATGATAACGTGCGTCACCTGCCGGTTGCGCGGGTCGACGACCACCCGATCTACCACGCCCGCCTTGTCGCCGCCGGCTGTATAAACATTGGCTTTTGCTTGGAATTGCATGGCTGCCTCCTGTGTGAAACGTCGCTTGTCTTGGTCTTCTTCTATCCTTTAGGCTAAGCCGCGCGGCCCGTGTCGACTATCGGCGCCTGGCTGATTATAGCAGAGGCCAGGACCGCACCCGCCTGTCAGCGCGGGTCCTACAGTTGCCACGGCGCGGCGGGTATAATCAAGAGCTGCGGCCAAAGCCCGCGGCGGGGGTAGTCAAGGAGATAGATATGCGTCGAAGTCTGTGGGTGTCGCTCGCCTGGGTGCTGGCGGGCGCCGTGCTGATTAGCCCAGGTCAACCCCCAGCGGCGGCTGCGCCAGGCGCCGAAAAACCCTTTGGTCTGCCGTTCGACACGCCTCCCGGCCCCAGCACCTGGCTGCTGGGCCAGCTCTACGGCAACACCACCACCGCCTTCCGCTGGCGCGTGTCGCAGTACGGCGCCGGGCAGGGCCTGCACTTTGGTATCGACTGGTCGGCGCGCTGCGGCACGCCGGTGGTAGCCATTGGCGGCGGTGTGATCGCCAAGGTGGATGCCGCCGAGCACGGCGCCGGCCCGCACAACCTGATGATCGACCACGCCAACGGCTACGCCTCGTTCTACGGCCACCTGTATGAACGGCCGCACTTCGACCGCGGCGATGTGGTCACGCGCGGCCAGCCGGTGGGCCTCACCGGCGACCCGGACGAGACCTGCACGTCCCGGCCCCACCTGCACCTCGAGATCCGCGATGCCGGCAGCTACCGGCATGCCTACAACCCGGTCCTGTTCATCGACACCGACTGGGACCGGCTGGCTTTGGCCGGGGCCGCGGGCCGCGGCTTTGAGCGCGACCTCGATAACCCGCGCCAATGGCAGTTCATGGACGACCAGCCGGAGGTGGCCTTCGGCGGCGCCATCGTGAACCATTACCGGCGGCCCTGGCCGGTGGAGTGGGCCGGGCCGTGACGCGCCC
>CAYUYN010000220.1:2409-7203 GCA_964449185.1 uncultured Anaerolineales bacterium
CGTGGCCTTGGCGCTCGCGGCTTGCGATACGACCGCGCCCTCATCGCCGACCCTGCCGGCCCCGGTGCTCGCGACGGCCACGGCGCTGGCAGCCGCCACGCTTGCGCCGGCTTCCACCGGCACGGCCCTCCCAACCGCCACCGTCACGAGCGTCCCCACGCCCACCAGCACGCCCGCGCCGGTGTTGCGCCAGTTGACCACCGGCGGCTGCTGCGTGCAGCCGTCGTGGTCGCCGGACGGCAGCCAGGTGTGGTACCTGGACCGGCCCGATGCCACCTCCCCCAGCGGGCTGTGGGGCGTCAGCGCCAACGGCGGTGAGCCGGCATTCATCACCCACCGCCTGGGCCTCTACTCACCCGACCGCTCCCTGCTGGCCTACCCCGAAGGCGGCCAGACGTATATTGAGCGGCTGGCCACGGGTGAGCGCTGGTTGGCGCCCAGTGGTGGCCGCGCCATCTCATTTTCGCCCGATGGGCAGCTCATCGCCTGGTCCATTGCCTCGTCCACGGTCAACTTTGACCGGCGGCTGGTGGAGGTCTGGGTGGCGCGCGTGGACGGGCAGGAAGCGCGCCGGGTAGCCGAATTGCGCGGCGGCGGCTTCTCGGGCTGGTTCCCCGACAGCCAGCGGCTGCTCGTCAGCGGCCGCGATGAGGAACAGGCCGCCGGGAACGCTGACATTCAATTCATCGGCGTGCTCAACCTGGCGGATGGCAGCGTGCGGCCCATCCTGCGCAGCCGCAACCTGCGCGGCGCCAACTTATCGCCGGACGGCGGCTGGCTGCTCTACACCGTGGCCTTCACCGGCGACCCGGCCGCCGATGGGCAATGGGTGATCCCCACCACCGGCGGCGACCCGCGCCGGCTGGACACTTACGGCGCCACGCGCTGGCGGGCCGAGGGCAAGCTGTTGGTGATCCCGGTGGAGTGGGACAGCGGCAGCGGCCTACGCGTGGTGGAGATCGAGGCGGCCACCGGCGCGCTGCGGGCGCTGACCGACCCCGCCGTGACCCCTCTGCCCATTGGCGGCGGGGATTGGGCGCTGGCCCCGGATGGCTCTCGCCTGGCGTTCGTTTCGGCGGACGATCACAATATCTGGCTGTTGGAACTGGCAGATTAAGACCGCCTAACAAACTGCTCTCGCTCCGCTGTGCGTCGCCAGACCCCTGGGGGCGGCGGGGATCAGGCGATCCCCGCCAAGCGGTATAGTTAAACACTCTATGATCACAGGTTTATTAAAACACCATCATGAAGGATAACATCGCAGAACGACCGCCCCGGCCGGCGGTGGAAGCTAACGCCCATTCCGCGCCACCCACCCCGCCGCGCTGGAGTGTCGGGCAGACCTTTGCAGCCCTGCGCTACCCCAACTATCGCTTGTGGTTCATCGGCCAGATGGTCTCGCTGGTGGGCACCTGGATGCAGACCACCGCCCAGGGCTATTTGATCTTCGAGCTGACCAAGTCGCCGGCCTACCTGGGTTATGTGGGCTTTGCGGCCGGAGTGCCGTCGTGGCTATTCATGCTGTATGGCGGTGTCGTGGCCGACCGGGTGTCGCGCCGCAACTTGCTGGTGGTCACCCAGGTGGTGATGATGGGCCTGGCCTTCATCCTGGCCGGGTTGGCCGCCGCGCGCGTGGTGCAGCCGTGGCACATCCTCGTGCTGGCGCTGGCCCTGGGAACCGCCAACGCCTTCGATGCGCCGGCCCGCGTGTCGTTCCTGCTAGAGTTGGTCGAGCGCGAGGACCTGACCAATGCCGTGGCGCTCAACGGCACCATGTTCAACTCAGCCACCGCGGTGGGGCCGGCCGTGGCCGGGCTGACCTATGCCTGGCTCGGCCCGGCCTGGTGCTTCGCGCTGAATGGGTTATCCTTCGTGGCCGTCATTACCGCGCTGCTGCTGATGAAGCTCAAGCCGCGGCCGGCGGTGACGACGCGCGTCCGCACGCTGGATGAGATCAAGGCCGGGGTCAAGTTCGTCATCGGCAGCCCCGCCCTGCGCACGCTGATCTTCATGGCCGGCTGCACCAGCCTGTTTGGCATGGCCTTTGTCACGTTGCTGCCGGCCTGGGCCGTCGAGATTTTGGGCGGGAATGCCGCCACCAATGGCCTGCTGCAGTCCGCGCGCGGCGTCGGCGCGCTGTGCGCGGCGCTCCTAATCGCCTCGCTTGGCCGCTTCCAATACAAGGGCAAGCTGCTGACGGTCGGCAGCTTCGTCTATCCGATCCTGCTTTTGCTGTTTTCCTATGCCAACTGGCTGCCGCTCTCGCTGCTGGCGTTGGTGGGCGCGGGTTGGGGATTGATCACCATGCTGAACGTGTCCAACGCCCTGTTGCAGACCCACGTGCCCGACGAGCTGCGCGGGCGGGTGGTCAGCATCTACACGCTGACGTTCTTTGGTCTGATGCCCATCGGAGCGCTGATGGCGGGCACGCTGGCCGAGCACATCGGCGAGCCTGACACCGTGCGCGTGAGCGCCCTGCTGGCATTGGCCGTTGCGGCCTTCATATACCTGCGCGCGCCGCGCGTGCGCGCCCTGCCCTAAGTGACCGTCAAGAAGGCGTCTGTAGGGGCGCCCCCCTGTGGGCGCCCTTGCCTGCCCCTGTAGCGTAGCGGCGTCCCCTTGCCTGCCCTAGCAGCGCAGCGGATGGGGTGGGCGCCGTAGGCACAACCTAGGCCGAAACTCACCCGCCTGTACGGCGTGCGGTGCTTGCGTCCGATTTCGCGCCGACGCGCACTCCCGTAGGGGTCGGAATGCCTTCAGGGAATACAGCGCCCAAGTCGGGGTTTTCAGACACACTTTTAGCCCAAGAGCGTGACCGTGAACGATTTGCCCGGTTTCCTGCGCAGCGAATTAGCCGCGCGCCCGAGCGTGATCCGCGCTGAGTGGGACACGCGCCCCGCGGCCGTGCTGATCCCGCTGTATCAGTTGGATGGCGTCTGGCACGTGCTCTTCACCCAGCGCACGCACCTGGTGGAGACCCACAAAGGCCAGGTCTCGTTCCCTGGCGGCCGGGTGGACCCGGAGGACGCAGACCGCGTGGCGACCGCCCTGCGCGAGGCCGAAGAGGAGATCGGCCTGCGGCGCGAGGACGTGACGGTGCTCGGCCGGCTCGACGAGCTGCTCACCGTCACCCAATACCGCATCACGCCGGTGGTCGGCACGTTCCCGTGGCCGTACGATTTTGTCCTGTCCACCGCCGAGCTGTCGGCCGTCTTTGGGGTGCCGCTGGCGTGGCTGGCCGACCCGCGCAACCTGGAGATCCAGTATCGCGAGCCGCTGATGACGGGCCCCAAGGTGCCGGTGTATTACCTGCACTACGACACGTGGACCATCTGGGGCGCCACGGCCCGCATGCTGCTCAATCTGCTGGCGGTGATCCGGCCAGTGCTGGAGAGTGCCACCGGCGGCGAGTGACACGAAAAAAGGCCGGAGCAATGCTCCGGCCTTTTTTGTTGGCAATCTGCCAGGAGCAGACGAGGTTACTCTTCCTCAGCCTCTTCTTCCTTGCCCTTTTCGATGACTTCCACTTCGGTGGTGGTCGCCACGACCACCGGAGCCACCTCTTCGGCCCGGGCGGCGGTGACGCGCACCACCAGCTCATCGGCCTGGGTCAGCAAGGTGATGGCCGGCGGCACGACCAGGTCGCGCACGTGGAGGGCCTGGCCGATCTCCTTGAGGACCGACAGGTCCGCGTCGATGTGCGGGATCAGGTCACCCGGCAGCGACTCGACTTCGATGTCGGTCACGCCGCGCACCAGCACGCCCAAGAGCGACACCACGGCGAAGGACGTGCCCGTGAGGCGCACGGGGATGTGCGCGTGCAGCTTGCGCGACATGTCCACGGCATAAAAGTCCGCGTGCAGGAAATCGCCGCGGATCGAATCGCGCTGCAGGTCTTGCAGCAGCACGTTGCGCACTTCACCGTCCACGGTCAGCTCCACCAGCTCGGCGCCCTGCACAAAGCGCAGCACGCGGGCGGCTTCGCGCGCGTTGAGCTGGATCGCGGCCGGCTCGGCGCCGGGTCCGTAGATCACGGCCGGCAATTGCCCGTCGCGGCGCAGCTGGCCCACTTGTTTGCCAATCACCGTGCGGTGGGTGGCGGTCAACTTCCTCTTCTCAGCCATTCTATTCTCTCCCGGAGCGCCTCTCACCCGTCAGGCGGGTTACCCTCGCTCCACACAGGCAGTGGCCGCAAGCCGCGGCCACTGGCCTAAACAAGCTTGGGTTATCGCCGGCGCCGGAACAAGCCGCCAATCGCCAGCAGCAGGCCAATGCCCAACCCGGCGGCCAGGCCGGCCACGGCCGCCCCGCGCGTGTCGAGCAGGGCCTCCACCGAGCCGTGCACTTCGCCGGCCAGCAGCACGCCGACCCGCGAGTGGTTGACCGTGGCGTTCCGCGCCAGCATCACCCCGGCGCCGCTCTCATTGAGCGACACGTGCTTGCCGGAACCCAGCATCAGCCCGCCCTGCTCCACGTTCACGGTTTCAGCCTGGGCCAGAAACACGCCGCCCTGGCTGACGTACACCTGGTCGCCCTCGGCGCGAAAGATGCCGCCTTGTTCAACACTGATCTCTCTGGCATTGACGCTCTTAGCGCCGCCCTGCGAGATGTGCACGCTGTCGGCCGTGATGGTCTCGGCGCCGCCCTGCGAAATGCGAATGACATCGCCGGTCACGGTCTCGTACATTTCCGGCCGGTCGCCCGGCATTGGACTGGGGTTGGCTGATTCCATGTTGGCTCTCCGCGCAAAAAAGGGCCACCCGCAACGTGGGGCAGCCCAGAAAGGTCCGTACC
>CAYUYN010000221.1:0-7162 GCA_964449185.1 uncultured Anaerolineales bacterium
TTCCGCAGATCGTCTACCGGCCGCAACTGGCCGGTTTCTTCATCCTCATAAAACCAGTGCTCCCAGCCGTTGCAGGGGGCGTTCATGATGGCGCGGCCGACGGCGTGGATGGAGCCGGTGCTGCCGTTGTGCTTGAGCTGGCCGTTGGCGAGGATGAGGGCGGGGAGGTCGCGCTTCTTGGCGAAGAAGAGGGTCTGGCCGGGGCTTAGCAGGCCGTGCTCGAGCAGGGTGCCAAAGGGGATGCGGGGCTGGCGCTTCTGGGCGTCGAAGACGTAGACCTCGTCGGAGAACATGTTGGGCTGCACGGCGTCGATGCGGTCCCGCGCCAGTTGGGCGTAGACCGGCTCGCGCTCGATGCCGATGAAGTGCCGGTGCAGGGTCTTGGCCACCGCGCCGGTGGTGCCGGTGCCGAAGAAGGGGTCGAGCACGACATCGCCCGGTTTTGAACTGGCCAGCAGCACGCGATAGAGGAGCGCCTCGGGCTTCTGCGTGGGGTGGGCCTTGACGCCGTTAAGTTTCAGCCGCTCCTTGCCGGTGCAGAGGGAAAGATACCAGTCGCTCCGCTTCTGGTTGTCAACGGTCTCGTCGATGGCCCACTCGCTGCGCATCTGTTTGCCCTCATTCAGTTCCTTCATGGCGCGATAGTTAAAGGTATAGCGCGCGCCGCGAGTTTTTTGCGCCCAGATCAGTTCTTCCTGCGCATTTGTAAAGCGCGTCCCGCGGAAATTGGGCATCGGGTTCGTCTTGATCCAGACGATCGAATTTAGGATCCAATAGTCTAAGTCTTGCAGAATGGCCCCCACCCGGAAAATATTGTGGTAGCTGCCAATCACCCACAACGTGCCCGTGTCTTTCAGGACACGGCGGCAGGCCGCGAGCCACTGGCGCGTGAATTGGTCATAGGCCGCAAAGCTGTCGAATTGATCCCAACTATCATTAACCGCATCCACTTTGCTCATGTTGGGCCGGAACAGCTCCTTTTGGAGCTGCAGGTTGTAGGGCGGGTCGGCAAACACCAGGTCCACCGACTTCGCGGGCAGGTCGGCGAGCACCTGGCGGCAGTCGCCGAGGATCACCTGGTCAAGCGGGAGGGGCAGGGTAGCGGTCATGCGGGTTCCTGAGGCGGGCAGCCGGCACACGGGACACCAAACGGATGCCTGAATCATATCAGCAGGTGACTCGTGAGCGCAACTGGAACAAATGACTCATATGTTCGAGGCGGCAAAGCCTGGCGAGGGCATCGGGTATAATCGCGAGGCAGCCTAACCCCTTACCC
The DNA here is from genome assembly GCA_964449185.1 of uncultured Anaerolineales bacterium. GTDB lineage: Bacteria > Chloroflexota > Anaerolineae > Anaerolineales > UBA6663 > CAYUYN01. The sequence goes on from CAYUYN010000221.1 coordinate 1,277, forward strand.
GATGACCGCCACCAGCCCGGCCCTGCCTGCCACCGAAGTCCACTGCGCCCAATGCGGCGGGGTCCTGCGCCCCGAGCCGGGCCAATTCTTCCTCAATTGCCCGTACTGCAGCTCGGCCGTGTACGTGGACAAAAGCCAGGTGGTCTTCCACTATTCACTAGGCTGTACGGTGACGCCTGAGGCAGCCGCGGCCGGGCTGCGCCGCTGGATGGCGGGCAACCAGACCGTGAAGGATCTGGACCGCAAGGCGCGGGTGGTGTCGTCCACGTTTCAATACTTCCCGGTGTGGTACTGCAAGGCGCGCGCGAACGGGCGCGAGGCCGTGTACCTTGAGCCGGCCGCCGCAACCTCCATCAGCGAGCTCAAGGCCCTGGCCATTGCGTCCGGCGACCTGCAGAAGTACGACCAGGGGCTGGACGCGCAGGCCGTCGCGCCAACGGTCCCCTTCCCGGCCATGGTGCAGTGGCTGGCCGGGCGCGGCGTGCCGCGCGAGCAGTTGGCCGAGGCGGCGCTGGTGCACCTGCCCATCTACCTCTTCAAATACGAGTTTCGCGGACAGACCTACACCGCCCTGGTGGAGGGCGGCTCGGGCAAGGTGTTCGCCAACCTGTTTCCGCCCAAGGCCGAGACACCCTACCTGGCCGTGACGGCCTTTGCCACGCTGGGCTTCCTGTTTCTGAGCTGCTTTCCGCTGGCCGGCTACGTTATCGACAACGGCTTTGGCCTGCTCATCGGCCTGCTGGCCTATCTCGTCGCCGGCGCGGCCTTTGCGGCGATGGTGTTTGGGCTGGCGGCCTATGTATCGGCGAAAGTCTAGGCCATGTCCGACATAATAACCGGCCTCGCCTGTCCCAACTGCGCCGGCACGCTGAGCGTGCAGGAGGGGCAGCGCATTGTGAAGTGCCCTTACTGCGGCGCGCGGTCGCTGGTGCGCGGGGAGCGCGGGGTGCGCCGCTATCAGGTACAGCGGCGGATCGATCGCGACGCGGCGGCCAAGGCCGTGCGCGGGTTTTGGTCGGGGCTCAACCGCGCTATGGACCTGGGGCGCAGCGCGCAGATCAGCGAGCAGTTCTTAGTCTATCTGCCCTATTGGCGGGCGCAGGCGCTCATGGCCGGCTGGGTGTTTGGCAAGAAGAAAATCAAGAGCGGCGAGTCCAGCCGCTGGGAGCCGCGCGAGGTGCAGATCATGGACCCGGTGGGCTGGACCAGCGCGGCCGGGGACGTGGCCGAGTTTGGCGTGACTACGCTGCCGCTGGACGGCATGGAGTTTGCCGCTTACGACCCGGAGGCGCTGCACAGCGAGGGACTGGTGTTCGAGCCGACCGGCTCGCAGACCGAGGTGACCGACAGCGCCCGCAGCGCCTGGCTGAAGCAGGCCAGCCGCATGGCCAATTTGGACGATGTGAGCCAGACCGCCTTGCAGTTCTTCCGGCAGGGCCTGGCGCTGGTGTATTACCCGCTGTGGGTGGCGCGCTACAGCTACCGCAACCGTAGCTACCAGGTGGTGGTGGATGGCTTTAACGGCCGGATGCTGTACGGCAAGGCGCCGGGCAACGTGCTGTACCGCGCGCTGATGCTGGTGGCCAGCACGGCGCTGGGGGCTTTTATCTGCGTCAACGGCACGGCCTTCGCCCTGTATGGAGTTGGCGAGGCGGGTGACACCGACGTGCTCTTGCTACTGCTGCTGCCGCTGATCGCGGGGGCGGCGCTGATCGCGGCCGGGTATCGGCTGTTCCGTTGGGGCGAAGAGATTGAGCACCGCGTGAAGGCGGGCCGATGAGCACGAGCGTGGAGCTGGTGCTGCTGAAGTGTCCGCAGTGCAGCACGCCGGTTCCGGCCGGCGAAGAGGAAGTGGCCTGGGTGTGCCAGACGTGCGGGCAGGGCCTGCAACTCACGCCCGATGGCCTGGCGCCGCTGGTGGTGCACTGGCAGGCCCGGCGAGCCGGCCAGCCGGAGTGGCTGCCGTTCTGGGTGCTGAGCGGCACCGCCAACTTCGCAGTCCGCGAGAGTTACGGGGGCCAGGCCAAGCAGAACCCGCTGTGGGCGGCGCCGCGCCGCTTCTACGTGCCGGCCTTCCCGGCCAACCTGCGCGACATCGAGACGCTGGGCAGCGAGTTGACCCGCGCCCAGGTGGCGCTGGAGCCTGGCGCGGCGGCGGGCGTGCTGCAGAACTGCACCCTGCTGCTCGAAGATGCGCGCCGCGCCGCCGAGTTCATCGTGCTCACCATCGAAGCCGACCGCGAAGACAAAGTGCGCAATATGACCTTCAAGCTCAACTTGGACGGGGCGGAGCTGTGGCTGCTGCCGTTTGAGGGCGGGCGAGAACTGCGGCACCTGGTGAGCTAGGTTCGCAAGCCGTGGGTGAGTACGTGAGCCATGCTTACCCACACACCCACATACAGTTCTTACAGTTCCACCTCGACCCTCCCAAACTCCACCCACCGGTTCTCCGCCGGCCCGGCATCCGCGCCGGTGACCGGCAGCCGCTCGCCGGTGGCCTCGTCGTACAAGCCCACTAGGATTACGGCCTGCGTGGCCGGCAGGTCGCTAGGCAAATACAGCCGATAGGTATCCACAAACACGCGCCCGGGGTCCCAGACGGTCGTGGCATAGTTGCCCAGGCCGGCCGCGCCACTGTGCTTATGGCGCGATGTTGACGGAGCCCAGCCGGACCCAGGACTCTTCCGCCGAGCCCGCGTCGCGCCCGGTCACCGGCAGGCGCACGCCCGTCTCGCCGTTGTAGAGGCCAAAGAGCAGTTGGGCCTCACCGGCGGTGTCGGGCGGCAGGGTGAGCGTGTAGGTATCCACAAAGGCGCGCCCCACATCCCAAACCGTGGTGGCGTAGTTGCCCAGGCCGGGGTAGGTGTCGCGCTGGGCCACGCTGCCCACGCCCGGCTGAAGCATGTGCAGGAAGACGGTGTAGGGCACGTCGGTGCGCGCGAGCGGCTGCCAGTAGACCGTGACGGTGACGGTCTCACCGGCGCGGGCCGGCGTGGTGCTCAGGCGGTAGCCCAGCACCCGCGCGGTTGCTTCGATCTGCGCGTCCACCGGGGTCATGGCGCGCAGCTCGGCGGCCGAGGGCGTGCGCGGCAGCGAGTAGGTGGGGATGACCATGCCAAACAGCGCATACAGCGCCGCGGCGGCCGTAAGCCCGGCCAAAAAGACCACGCCCCATAGACGGCGGCGCGGCCGGAACCACGCCAGCCAACCGGCTGAGAGCACGAGCGCCATGGATGGAAAGGCCGGGAACAAATAGCGCCCCGGCAGACCGGGCGCCACGCGGATGGCATAGAACAGCAAGGCGCCGGACACGGCCAGGATGGTGCCCACGTGCGCCACCCACAGCACCACCGGCGGCGTCAGCCATGCCAGCCGCCAGAAGTCGCGGGTCGCGGCGGCGCCGGGGCGGGCACCGGGCAGGGGCAATGGCCCGACCAAGCCCAGGCGGCCGGCGGCCAAGTCGGGCCGCAGGTGTCCGGCCAGCGCCACCAGCGCCAGCAGCGCGGCGGCCATATAGACCGGTTGAGGATAGGTGATCATCAACCCTTGCCCAAAGCGACCGAGCAGCCCGGTCACGAACAGGTGCAGCGCGCGCAGCGGCGGGATGGGGTCGCAGCACCACATGGCCGCCACCACGTTATTGCCGCTCCAGTCGCCGTAGAGTTGCAGGTTGCGGGCGATCCACCAGCCGGTGAGGAGCAGCACCGGGCCGGCCACGGCCAGCCCGCCGAACACCAGGGTCTGCCAGCGGCGCTGGCGCCAGGCCTCGTACAGCAGGGCCAGGCCCACCGGCGCGGCCAGGACGAAGGAGCTGAGCTGGAGCAGCGCGCCCACGCCCAGCACGACGCCCAGCGCCAGCCAATACTTCATCTGCCGACCTAGGCCGCGCTGCACGATGACGCTCACCAGGTACAGCACGCCGGCGCCGGTGGCCAGCATGGTGGTGTTGTTCTGGAGCACCCCGGCCATAAAAAGCAGCATGGGGTTGAGCGCCACCAGGCTGGTGGCCAAGACGGCCAGCGCGTCATCGCCGGGCCGCAGCTCGCGCGTCAGCCGCCAGGTGAGCCACACGCCCAAGGTAGAGAAGACCAGGGACAGGCCGCGCACGAGGTGCACCACCAGGGCCTGCCCGCTGTAGGGCCAGCGCTCTTCCGGCCCGTAGTGGATCCACATGTTCTTGTTGTCGAGCGCGGGGTCGTCGTAGCGGAAGTAGACCTTGGGGTTGGGCTGCGCGTCGATGCGGTCGGCGCCGCCGCGCACCGGCACCCAGGCGGTCAGCAGCGCGCCGAGCAGGTGATAGAGCGGGGGGTGATGGGCCCGCGGCCCGTTGGCGTCCAGGTTCTGCACGGGCAGGCGGTGGTACACCTGGAGGTAGCGGACAAAGAGGTAGTGTCCATCTTCGTCGGGGGCTTCAAAGATTGGCGTGGCGAGGTTGAAGAGCAGGCCGAGGCCGGCGTGCAGGAGCAGCAGGCCGGCCAGGGCAAACCGGGAATGCTTCATGTGGATGAGACGCCTCTACGGACGCTACCATCCCAAAGCGCCACCACCCTGCTGCCTACCCGGCAGCGTGTGCGGCCCGGTTCCTCCCCAGGAGCCGGGCCAGGTGATGGGCCTGGGATGCACCCTATCGGTAATGCGGGCCAGTATACTTGATTCTGGCCGGGTGGTTCTACGGGCGGATCTCGATCTCCCCGAACTCAATCCAATCCGTCCCGGGCGGGCCGGCGTTCGTGCCGGTGGCCGGCAGACGCTGGCCGGTGGCCTCGTCGTACAGGCCGATGAGCACCTGCGCGCCGGTGGCGGTGGGCGCGTCGGGCGGCAGGTGCAGATAGAAGGTCTCTACAAACGGCCGGCCCGGCACCCACACCGTGGTCGGGTAGGTGCCACCGCCCGGATACAGGTCGCGCTGGGCGACGGTGCCGGCGCCAGGGACATATAGATGCACGAAGACGGTGTAGGGTATGGGCGTGGTGGCTTGCGGGAGCCAATAAACCGTGACGCGATAGGTGCCGCCGGGATGGGCGCTGTCTTTTTCCAGATGGTAGCCCAGCAGGCGCACGACCCCGCCCAAGTCGGCTTCCAGCGGAGTGGCGCGGTCAAGCTCAAAGGGCAGGGGCCGGCGCGGCGGGCCATAGGCGGGCAGCAGCAGGCCGAAGAGCGCATACACCGACGCGGCCAGGGTCAAAGCCAAGAGGCCGGCCGCGGCCAGGCCACGCCAGCGCGGGCCAGGCCAAGCCAGGGCACCGGCGGCCAGCAGGATGGCGAGCGACGGGAAGGCGGGGAAGAGATATTTGCCCGTGGCGCCGCCATTGAAATTGAGGGCAAAGGCCAGCACCGAGGCGGTGATGACGAGCACGGTGAGACCATGCACCGCCCACAGCGCGGCGGTCAGCGGGGGCGGCTGGCGCCAGTTGAGCCGCGCCAGGGAGGGCCTGGCCAGCGGCGCGAGGCCGGCCAGTGCGCCCACGGCCATGACCCCAGCGCCGGCATAGGCCGCGCGCGAAAACTCGATGATGCCGCCGTTGCCAAAGCGTCCCAGCAGCCCGGTGGAGAGCGTGTACAGCGCCAGCGGCAGAAAGGCCCGCCGTTGGTCCGGGGTCTGCGCGCCCCACAGTGCGGTGATGGTGACGTTGCCGGTCCAATCGTCGTAAAGCTGCTGGTTGCGCAGCAGCCACCAGCCCGCGATCCCGATCATCGGCACCGCCACCGCAGCGCCATTCACCACCAACAGCCGCAGCCGGTCGCGCGCGCCGGTGCCCACGCACCAGGCGGCGTAGGCCACACCCGCCGCCACGACCGCGCCCAGCGCCAGCAGGCCGGCCTTGAGCAGGATGCCCACGCCCAGCGCCACGCCCACCAACACCCAGTCGCGCCGGCCAAAGCCGC
>CAYUYN010000222.1:0-7012 GCA_964449185.1 uncultured Anaerolineales bacterium
GCCCTGAGCCCGCGCCGTGCGCCCACAGCAGCTCGGCGATTTCCAGCGCCCGGGCCGGGTCGCCGCGGGCCAGGGCCAGCTGCGCCCGCCCAAGCCAGATGATGGCCTCGCTGCCGGTGTGCAGCGGCGCCTCGACCTTGTGCGCGAGGTTGAGCACCTCCAGGGCGCGGGCCAGGCGCGGCGGCCACTGCTCGGGCGGCTGGGCGTGCGTCCCCACGGGCGGGGGATATCCGACTTCAGCGCGGTGTTGAGCCACGTATACCTGGCCCAGGGTGCCGCTGGTGATGCGCGTCCAGATCAGCGAGTTGGTCTGCCGCGCCAGGGCCAGACCCGCCTCCAGGTGGTGCTGGGCCTCGGGCAGGGCCAGCACATCCAGGTATAAGGCCCCCAGGCTGTAGTGGGCGGCGGCGGCCCATTGGTGGTGCTGGATCTCCTCGGCGATGCGCAGGGCGTCGAGGCCGGCCTGTAGTGCCTCGGCATAGGCGCCGCGCGGCCCCAGCCCGAGGCAGAGAGTGCCCAGCACAAAGGTCTCGGCCGCCCGCCAGCCGATGCCGCGCGCCAGCTCCAGGATGGCTTCGCCTTCCTGTTGGAACTCCGCCAGGCTCAGGTCCTGGCTGGCCTGCAAGTCGGTCTCGTAGGTGAGGGCGCGCAGCAGATAGATGGTCAGGCTGGAGATGAGCCCGGCGCGGTCGTCGAGCTCGCGGAAGAGGGCGATGGCGCGCGGATAGTAGTGGCCGGCGGCCACTAAATCACCGGCGAGGGCGCTGGTGATGCCGAGCAGGTCCAGGGTCTGGGCTACGCTGTGGCGGTCGCCCAGCGCTTCGAAGATAGCCAGGGCTTCCTCGTGGTAGCCCTTGGCGATCTCGAGCTCTTCGTTGTTGACGTGCCAGTTGCCCACGCGGTTGAGGCTGTGCCCCAGGCTGGCGGGGTCGTCCATGGCGCGGGCCAACTCCAGCGCGGCGCGGAAGCAGCGGCCGGCCTGGGCGTAATCGCGCGCGGACCACAAAAAGCCCAGCGCCAGCAGGCTCTGCCATTCGGCGTGCTGGTCGCCGCCGGCGCGGGCCTGCGCCAGGGCCTGCTCGTAGTCGGCGCGGGCTTGGTCCAACTGGCCGAGGGTCTCGTGCACCTGGCCGCGCGCGCTCAGCACCGGCCAAGGCGCGGGCGTGCCCAAGCGGCGCGCGGCCTCCACGGCCTGGTCAAAATAGACCAGGGCCTCGCGCGGAGCGTACATGGCTTGCGCGTGCGCGCCGGCACGCGCGGCGTAGTCCACCACTTTGTCCCACTGGCCGGCCTGGGCGTAATGGAAGGCCAGGTCGCCCAGGTGGGTGTCGCTGGGCCCGCCGCCGGCCTCGACAGTCTCCAAGGCTTCGGCCACGGCGCGGTGGGCGTTGGCGCGGGCAAACTTGGACAGGGTGCGGTAGACCGCCTCCTGCATCAGCGCATGGCGGAAGGTGTATTCCAGGTCTGGTTGGGTGGCGGCCAGCCGGATGAGACCGGCGGTCTCCAGTGCCCGGAGGTGCGCGAGGTGGTTCATAGACGGATCGAGTCGTCCCAGGACGGGCCGCTGGTGAACTCCATCGGGCTGGCGCAGCGCGGGCAGGGGGCGCGCTCATCGTCCCAGGGTGTCAGGTCGGTGCTCTGGCACACCGGGCAGCGGCCCAGGCGGGCCAGCATCTCGGCGCCGGCCAGGCGCTTTATCTTGGGGCTCAGGTCTTCGAGCACGTTGACGAGCTGGGCGCACCCACCGCACAGCATGGGCCGGTAGGTGGCCTGGTAGCCGCCGGCCACCAGTTGGGTTTGAAAGCTGCAGCGCGGGCAGCGGTAGAGGACGATAGCACCCATGGCAAAGGTCTCCGCAGGCCTAGGGGAGCGTGGTCAGAAAGTCCAGCACCAGCCGGTTGAACGCCTCGGGCTGTTCCAGGCTGGGCAGGTGGGCGGTGCCGTGCAGGACGGCCGCCTGGGCCGAGGGGAAGCGGGCGGCCATCAGCTCGGCCGCGGCCACCAGGTTGGGCTCGTCCAGATCGCCCACCAGCACCAGCACGGGCACCTGCACCTCGCCCAGCCGCTGGATGGCATTGGGCGGGGCCGGCTGCTCGTGACGCTCATTCTCTTCTTCGCGGTCCAGGGCTTGCCGGCTCATGGCGCGCACCCGGTCGCGCAGGGCACGGTCGACTTGTTCGGGCGCGCGGCCGTTGCCATCCAGCCAGATTTGTGTTTCCAGCTCGGCGGCCTGGTCGAAGTCGTGGGCCTTGTAGGCCGCCACCATCGCCTCCCACTGCGCGGGCGGGCTGCCGGTGAACTCATAGCCGCCCGGCGCGCCGCCCACCAGCACCAGGGCGCTGACGCGGTCTGGGTGCTGCAGGGTAAAGTCGAGGCACACGCCGGCGCCCTTGGAGCAGCCCAGCAGGTGTGCGCGCCCGAGGCCGAGCACGTCGAGCACGGCCAGCAGGTCGTCCAGGTGTGAGAACGGCGCGCTGGCGTGGGTGCTGCGCCCAAAGCCGCCGGCGACCGGAATGAAGCCGGTGGCGGCGTTGAGGGGGTGGGTCATATAGACATCTCCTGCCGGCTATTGTGCCACAGAATGCCGATAGAACAGATGGGTGTTACACCTAATCGTGTGGACAACGGTTCCGGCGAACCATGTGGTCAACGGTATGCAATTGAACACCGAGCCAGGCCGGCATCGGCGAATGTCACGCAGTTTTCGCTGATATTTCGGCCTATCGAGCGGTTCAGCATTTGGGGCAGGCAGGTGAGGCGGAAGTCCAGGTGTTGGGTATTAAGGGAGTTGACGACACGGATCGTCATTTTGACAATCCGTGTCGTCAATGGTTTAGCGGAGTGGGCAATACCGGGCTCGAACCTGTGACCTCACGGATGTGAACCCAGATTGCTTGCTAGGCTACCCTTGACCTCACGGATAGGCGCTTTGAGTAGCCGGGCGCGCATCATTTTTAGGGAGCCGTGAGGTCAGCGGTAGGCCTCTGGTTTGTCTCTCCCTGGGCTCAGAGGCCACTGAATTTTGCACCCGGTCGGGCATCTGCTCCAAGACGGATTGCAGGCGAAAACGCCGTCCGGATGCAACCGTCCAGACTAATCTGGGGTCAGGTAACTTGACCGTGACCATCAAGACGCATATACTCCTCCGTCACGCAAACCTGATTCTCACACGCCCAGCCCATGCCCAAACCTACTCGTGGCGAAGTCGAAGCCGCACTGGCCAACGCCATCATCCAGTTCGAAAAAGATCACCTGGGCCGTGGCCCGATGGAGGCGCGGGTGTTCGTCATCGAAGACATGATACTTGTTCGCCTGCGCGGTGTGTTGACGCCCGCCGAAGTGAAATTGGCGCAAGACCCTGACGGTCACAACCTGATCAAGCAGGTGCGGCGGCAACTCCTGGAGGGTTCCCGTTCGTTGCTGGACGAGATTGTTGAACAGGCGACCGGCAGCCGTGTGGTTAGCCTGCATACCGACATCAGCGTCAAGACCAGCGAGCAGGTGATTGTGTTCACGCTGGCTGACATCCTGGAAGAGTTGTTTGGCTGGAACAAGCGCTAGTGGTCTCCAGTATGCAGGTTGGCTGATCGCAGCCTGACGGCACGCTGACGGTTAGGCAGCCACTAAGATTTCTGAACAAAAACTTGGTATACTAACCCTGCACTCAAAACCATAATCTCTATTCGGTGGACGGGGCAAAGGGTTCCCATGCAGGGAACTGGTTGCCCGGTAGGCCGGCATCACCTTCCAGCAGGAGGGCTGCCGGCCTTTTTTTGTTTTTGCACCCGGGCGCCTATGTGTGGTGCACGCTGTTGATTGCCCTGGGCTATGCCGTCGGCCACGAATGGCCGCTGATCAGCGGCCGGGTCAAGCAGTTCGCTCCCTGGTTGCCGGCAGCCCTTGGGGCCCGGGGCGGCCTCGGGTGGATTGGGCGTCGGCTGATCCAACACCGACGGCGCCCCGCGCTGGCGCCGGCACGGGCCGACGACGGGGATTGATCCGGCGATCATCATCAAGGCGCCGGGTTGAACTTCGGAGGTTACCATGAGTCAGAACCCTAATCGTCGCCGGCTGGGCCACTATTTCGACCTTCCGCCGCGTTGGCGCTGGGTGTTCTGGCCGGTAGTTGCATTCAGCGGCGGCGGAACTGTCCTCGCCCTCTGGTTGGAAGAGAAAGCCATCGCCGTGGCCGATTGTGCGCCTCTTGCCGCACTGTTCGGCATGGGCGCGTGGCTGTATTGGTTCAATCATCTGGTCTTCAAGGCGACCCGGCCTCGCCGGGAAGACTTAGCGGACAAATCTACTTCAGGAGAGAAACATCCATGAAACCTTCACCCAAAGAGTCAACCCCACACTGGCATACCCTGCCCAGCGCAACAGTATTCTCTCGCCTGAACGCCACGCCCGCCGGGTTGACCGGGGCTGAGGCGGTTCAGCGTCTGGCGGAACATGGCCCGAATGAACTGCAAGCCGCCCAGCGCACCTCACCGTGGGCGTTGCTCTTCGAGCAGTTCAAGAATGTGCTGACTATTATGTTGCTTGTCGCCACGGCGCTTTCGGCCTTCCTCGGCCACTGGACCGAAGCCATCGCCATTGCCGTCATCGTGCTATTTGCGGTGCTGTTGGGGTTTGTGCAGGAATACCGCGCCGAACGCGCCATCGAGGCCTTGCGCCAAATGGCCGCGCCCACTGCCACCGTCCTGCGTGATGGCGAGGAAGTTGAACTTCCAGCCCGTGACCTCGTGCCGGGCGACGTGACTCTCCTGCGCGCCGGTGACAAAATCCCCGCCGATGTCCGCCTCATTGAAGCGGTCAATTTGCAAATCGACGAGGCCGCGCTCACGGGCGAGTCGGTTCCGGTGGAAAAACACGCCGCGCCAATTCCCGGCCACGACTTAGCCGTGGGTGATCGCAAGAACATGGGCTACGCGGGCACCGCCGCCACCTATGGCCGGGGCCGCGCGCTGGTCGTCGCCACCGGCATGCACACCGAGTTCGGCCTGATTGCCCAAATGCTCCAAACGGTGGAAACCGGCAGAACCCCTCTGCAAGAAAATCTGGATAAGGTCGGTCACATGCTGGCGCGCGCCGCCGTCGTGATTGTGGCGATCATTGTCGCCCTCGGCCTGTTCCGCGGTCAGCCCTTCATCGAGATGTTGATTTTCGGCATTGCCTTGGCGGTGGCAGTCGTCCCGGAGGCCCTGCCCGCCGTGGTCACCATCTCGCTGGCCCTCGGCGTGCAGAGGATGGCCAAGCGCAATGCGCTCATACGCCGCCTCCCGGCAGTCGAAACGCTCGGCGGCACCTCGGTCATCTGCTCCGACAAGACCGGCACACTGACGAAAGACGAGATGACGGCCCGCAGAATTTTTGTGGCCGGGCAAGTGCTGGAAGTGTCCGGGGCGGGCTACGAGCCGCACGGCCAGTTCTCACGCAACGGCTCGACCGCCGAACCATCCGCCGCCTTGCAACTGCTGTTGCGGGGCGCCACGCTGGCTTCCGACGCGCACATCGTTCATAGCGAGGCCGATGGCCGCTGGCACGTCAAAGGCGACCCGACCGAGGGCGCGTTGGTGGTCGCCGCCGCCAAAGCCGGGTTACACAAGGCCGACCTCGACACGCAATTCCCGCGCGTGAATGAAATCCCGTTCACTTCCGAAACCAAACGCATGACCACGCTCCACACCGCGCCGGAGGGGGCCGTCGCCTATTCCAAAGGCGCACCAGAAATCATCCTCGACTCGTGTGCGCGGCAGTTGACAGAAGAAGGGGAGACGGCGCTTGACGCCGCGAGTCGAGAGGCGATTCTAGAATCGGCCCGCCAGATGGCGAGCGAGGCCCTGCGCGTGCTGGCGGTGGCCTCCAAAGCGGGCGGGACACTGGAAACCGCCGAACTCGACATGACCTTCCTCGGACTGGTGGGGATGATTGACCCGCCGCGCCCCGAGGCGAAGGCCGCGATTCAAACGTGCGAGCAGGCCGGGATTAAGGCCGTGATGATTACGGGCGACCACCCACTGACCGCGCAGGCCGTGGCCCGCGAACTGGGTCTGCTCAAGAATGGCCGCGTGGTCACCGGAGCAGAGTTGGAAGGAATGAGCGAAGCCGACTTTGAACGCGAGGTGGAAAACATCGAGGTCTACGCCCGCGTCTCGCCGGCGCACAAACTGCGCGTGGTCACGGCTCTTCAAAAGAACGACCACATTGTCGCCATGACAGGCGACGGGGTGAACGATGCGCCCGCGCTCAAGAAAGCCGACATCGGCATCGCCATGGGCATCACCGGCACGGACGTGACCAAAGAGGCCGCCGCCATGACCCTCACCGACGACAACTTTGCTTCCATCGTCGCGGCGGTGGAAGAAGGGCGGGGCGTCTTTGGCAACATCAAGAAATACCTGATGTACCTGCTTTCGTCGAACATCGGCGAGATTGGCCTGATGTTCGGGGCCACGCTGTTGGGCCTGCCCCTGCCGCTGGCCGCCGTGCAAATCCTGTACGTCAACCTCGCCACGGACGGCCTGCCCGCCCTGGCCTTGGCGGTGGACCCACCCGAAGCGGACCTGATGCGCCGTAAACCGCGTAACCCGCGCACCGGCATCTTCACCCGGCCCGTTGTCACCCTCATGGTGGTGGGCGGACTGTGGTCGGCGCTGGTCAACCTGGGCTTGTTCGCGTGGGCGCTGCGCTCTGGCCGCGGCCTTGAAGAAGCCATGACGATGACGTTTGTCTCGCTGGTGCTGATTCAATTCTTCAAAGCCTACAACTTCCGCTCCGACCGGCACTCAGTGCTCAATCGGCCGTTTGCCAACAAGTGGTTGAATTGGGCGATTCTGTGGGAAGTCGTGCTGTTGGTCATAATCATCTATGTGCCTTTCCTGCACGATGCCTTCGGCACCTACTATCTGCCGCTGGTGGATTGGGCCATCGTCCTTCTCTTAGCCCTCTCCATTTCGCCTGTGCTGGAACTGGCGAAGTGGATGGAGCGGCGCGGGTGGTTTGGGGAATTGGC
>CAYUYN010000223.1:0-6955 GCA_964449185.1 uncultured Anaerolineales bacterium
CCGCTGGGCCCGCGCCCCTTGCGCGCGCTGGCGCCGGTCAATGCCAATGCCGGGCTGGAGGCGCCGCTGACCGTGCTGCACGGCATCGGCCCCGAGACCGCCAAGGACTATGCCCGCCTGGGCATCGAAACCCTGCGCGACCTGCTGCTGTACTTCCCGCGCCGCTACGACGATTACTCGCGCATGAAGACCATCAACCGCCTGGTGCTGGGCGAGGAGTGCACCGTCATCGGCACCGTGTGGGAAGCCCACCTGCGGCCGATGCGCAACCGTTCGGGCAAGATGCTCAAGGTCATCCTCTCTGACCCGACCGGCATGCTCGAAGTCACCTTCTTCAATCAAGAGTTCCTGGCGCGCACGCTCACGCCCGGCCGCCAGATCGTCATCTCGGGCCGCATCAACCAGTATTTGGGCAAGCTGACGATCCAGCCCGACGAGTGGGAAGACCTGGACCGCGACCTGCTGAGCACGGGCCGCATCGTGCCCGTCTACCGCGCCACGGCTGGCATCAAGCAGAAGGCCCTGCGCAAGCTGACCATGCAGGTGGCCCAGTATTGGGCGCAGAAACAGCCCGACCCGCTGCCGGCCGAGCTTGTGGAGCGCGCCGGGCTCATGAAATACGGCGACGCCCTCGCGCAGATCCACTTCCCCGACAACCAGGAGCGCCTGGCCGCCGCGCAGCACCGGCTGGCCTTTGACGAGCTGCTGCTGGTGCAGCTCGGCGTCATGCGCCAGCGCCGCCAATGGCAGTCGCACGCCGGCACCCCCCTGCCCGCCGCCGACGAATGGCTCGACGGCTTGCTGGCGGGTTTGCCTTACCCGCTCACCGGGGCACAGCGCCGGGCCGTCAACGAGGTGCGCGCCGACATGGCCCGCGACGTGCCCATGAACCGACTGCTCCAGGGCGACGTGGGCGCCGGCAAGACGGCCGTGGCCGCCGTGGCCATGGCCATGGCCACCCAGGCGGGCGCCCAGGCCGCCATCATGGCGCCTACCAGCATCCTGGCCGAGCAGCACTACCGCACGCTCTCGTCCCTGCTCGGCCCGGCGCTGGGCGACCCCGCCGCCATCCGGCTGCTGCAGGGTTCCACCACCGCGTTTGAGAAGGTTGAGATCTACGCGGGCCTGCGCTCGGGCGCGATCCGCGTCGTGGTGGGCACGCACGCGCTCATCGAAGACCCGGTGGAGTTTGCCAAGCTGGGCCTGGTGGTGGTGGACGAACAGCACCGCTTTGGCGTGGCGCAGCGCGCCGCGCTGCGCGGCAAGGGCGCCAGCCCCCACCTGTTGGTGATGACGGCCACCCCCATCCCGCGCTCACTGGCGCTGACGGTGTACGGCGACCTGGACCTGAGCGTGCTGGATGAGATGCCGCCGGGCCGCCAGCCGATCCAGACGCACCTGATGCAAGCGCAAGAGCGCGAGCGCGGCTACGGCTTCATCCGCAGCCAGCTCCAGAAGGGACGCCAGGCCTTCATCATCTTCCCGCTGGTCGAAGAGTCCGAGAAGATCGATGCCAAGGCGGCGGTCGACGAGCATGCCCGGCTCCAGCGCGAGGTCTTTGGCGACTACCGGCTGGGCCTGCTGCACGGCCGCCTGAAGCCCGACGAAAAAGAAGACGTGATGACGAAGTTCCGCGCCGGTGAGTACGACGTGCTCGTGTCGACCTCGGTCGTAGAGGTCGGCGTGGACGTGCCCAACGCCACGGTCATGCTCATCGAAGGCGCCAACCGCTTTGGCCTGGCGCAGCTCCACCAGTTCCGCGGGCGCGTCGGCCGCGGCGAGCACGCCTCGGTCTGCCTGCTCGTCTCCGATGCGCCGAACGGCCACACGGACGAGCGGCTTAAGGCCATGGTCGAGTCGCAGGACGGCTTCTACCTGGCCCAAAAGGACCTGGACCTGCGCGGCCCGGGCGACTTCCTGGGCACGCGCCAGTCGGGCCTCTCGGGCCTCAACATGGCGCGCCTGAGCGACTTGGTCACCATCGAAAAGGCCCGCCGCGAGGCCGCCCAGCTCTTCGAGCGCGACGCCGACCTCCAGGCGCCCGAGCACCAGGCCCTGGCCGAGAAGCTGGCGGCGTTCTGGACCCCGGGCGCGGGGGATTCAAGCTGACGACGAAGGCAACCCACGGAATACGCAATACGTTTCCGCCGTATCGACCGCAAGGACCACGCAGCATGTCTTTGAAGATCCTGGCAATCTATCCGGGCACGTTTGACCCCATCCACTACGGCCACGAGGACATTACGCGCCGCGCGGCCTTGCTGTTCGATGAGCTGCTCATCGCCGTCTACGACAAGCCGCTCAAGTCGCTGCTCTTCTCACCCGTGGAGCGGTTGGCGATGGTCGAGCTCGCCATCGAGAAGATGGGCCTGCCCAACGTGCGCGTCACGCCTTACAGCGGCCTGACGGTGGACTTCTGCCGCAAGGTCGGCGCCAAGGTGATGGTGCGCGGTCTGCGCGTGTTCTCGGACTTTGAGCACGAGTTCCGCATGGCCCTGCTCAACCACCGCCTGGCCCCCGCCATCGAGACCGTGCCGCTCATCACCAGCGAGCAGCACACGTTTCTCAGCTCCACCTCGGTGCGCGAGATTGCGTCGCTCGGTGGGGATGTCAGCTTCATGGTGCCCGAGCATGTGGCCGTGGCCCTGCGGCGGCGTTTCTTGGAACTGGGTGAAGATGGGTCGAAGGTGGTGCCGTTTACGGCGCTGAGGGACTAGCCCCCGCCGTGCACTATGGCCCGTGGGCAAACGCGGCTTCAAAAGCCCTGATCGGGCTGGTCGGGTGCATTTCTCATTTTTTGGCCGCGCCTCGGCTACCCGGCCACCCACGGAATATCGCGAACGGCTTTCAGGCCAGTCCCTTTGGGACGTAATATTGCGAAGCATCCCTTTGGGACGAAATACGCAATACGCGCGCCCGGGCCACCCACAGGAGATGCACCCGGCTGGTCATAGCAATTGCGTTGTGCAATAATTAGGTGTATCTTATTGCGCAAGACCAACATAATCTCCAACGGGGAAGGTTGGCATGGACATTCTGCATCTGGTTGACCGCCTCGAAGAAATCTTTAATGCCGGCACGTCCATCCCCCTCAGCCACAAGCTGATGGTGGACGAAGACCGCGTGCTCGAAATTATCGACCAAATGCGGGTGTCGATCCCGGAAGAGGTCAAAAAGGCCCAGCAGGTGCTGGCCCAGCGCGACCGCGTGCTGGCCCAGGCCCAGGAAGAAGCGGCCCGCACCGTGCAGCTCGCCAAGGAAAAGGCCGAGCAGATGCTCGGGCGCGATGCCATGGTGCAGTCGGCCCAGATCAAGGTGGAGCAGATGCTTCAGGCCGCCCGCACCGACGCCGAGACCATCCGCGCCGAAGCCGACGACTACACCCTGGAAGTGCTCACCACACTGGAGGCCGAGCTGGTCAAGTCGCTCTCCCAGGCCCGCAACGGCATCGCCAAGATCCGCCAAGAACGCGGCATTGGGATGCCGGCGCCCACCGGCGGCGATTAGCCCGTTCCTGGTCTCTTGACAGTCCCCGCCGGGGCCTTTATAATTCCCCCGTTGCCTGCCAGTCGTCTTGGCAGGCATTACTTTGCTGTCTGCCCGGCCTTATCGCAAATACAGCTTACCTAAGGGAACGACCATGCCTCCACATCCAAAACGCAAGCACTCCAAGGGTCGCCGTGATCGCCGTCGCGCGCACGATGCGCTGACGCCGGTGCCTTTGGTGGCTTGCCGCAACTGCGGCGAAATGCGCCGCCAGCACAGGGTCTGCCTCAACTGCGGGCATTACGAAGGCCGTGAAGTCATCGCCATCAAGAAGGACGAGAAGGGCTAAACCCGTTCGCGGGTGTCCCACGGGGATGCTTCGCAATGTGGGTGTGTGAGTGAAACCTACCAACGCTGCGTCGAATTAACCAAAAGGCCGTCATCCACGGCCTTTTTGGTTCCAAGCCCACCCACATACCCACACACTCACACACGCACCCACGAGGTTTCAATGCTCACTCCCTCCACCACCGCCTTCGTCTTCCCCGGCCAGGGCTCACAGTTTGTGGGCATGGGCCAGGCGCTGGCGCAAGCCTCGGCCGCCGCGCGGCAGACCTTTGCCGAGGCCGATGAGTGCCTGGGCTACGGGCTCTCCAAGCTGTGCTGGGAAGGCCCCGAGGCCGAGCTGACCGACACGCTCCACGCGCAGCCGGCTCTGCTGACCGCCTCCATCGCCGCGCTGCGCGCCCTGCACGAAAAGTTGGGCGGCTTCACCCCGGCCTTCATGGCCGGGCATTCGCTGGGCGAGCTGTCGGCCCTGGTGGCGGCCGGCTCAATGGAGTTTGAAGACGGGCTGGATCTGGTGCGCACGCGCGGCCAGGTGATGAAGGCCGCCGGCCAGCGCGCCCCCGGGGGCATGGCGGCCATCCTAGGCCTGGATGCGACCGTGCTGGCCGAGGTCTGCGCCGAGGCGCGCGCGCAGACCGGCGGCGTGGTGCAGGTGGCCAACGACAACTGCCCCGGCCAGGTGGTCATCTCGGGCGACCTGGTCTCGCTCGAAAAGGCGATGGAGCTGGCCAAGGCCCGCGGCGCCAAGCGCGCCCTCAAGCTGCCGATCTCCATTGCCGCGCACTCGCCGCTCATGCAGTCGGCCGTGGCCGACTACACCCGCGCCGTCGAAGCCGTGCCCTTTATCCCCCCCATCCCGCCGGTGGTGGGCAACGTGCAAGCCCTGGCACTGGTCGATCCCAATGACCTGCGGCTGGAGCTCCCGGCCCAGTTGACCTCCCCCGTGCGCTGGACCGCCTCGGTCCGCTTTATGCTCGCGCGGGGCGTCACCACGTTTATCGAGCTGGGCGCGAAGGATGTCCTCACGGCCCTGCTCAAGCGCATCGAGCCGCGCGCGCGCGGGCTCGCGGTGGGCACGCCGCAGTCCATCGCCGAACTTGCTTAGAAGAGCAATCAAAGGGCGCCAGGAAACTGCGTTTTACTTTTCCTTGCGCCTTTTTTTGATTCTCCGCACAAGCCGCGCCACCCACCTGGGTTTGATTAGCGAAGAAGTACAGCCCGAGGGCAATACCGGCCAGGGTCCAGCCGCGCGCGGTCAGTCGGGGCAGGCCGGCCATGGCAGGTGGCGGAGACTATTCCCACAAACCGAGCAGGAACAACGCCAGGGCCCCCAGCAGCATGCCCAGGACGAACACGCTCGGCTGTTCCAGGCCCGAAAAGGCCACCAACAAGCCGCCCACAAAGGCGCCCGCCAGCGACCGGCCCCACCAGGTTTGCAGTATCTTCTTCCAGGAAATTTTCATGGCAATCAATCACGCTTGATACACGGCAGCCAAACACAAGACGTATTGCGTATTCTGCCCTACGGTATACGCAATACGCAATACGTCCTATCCCACCGGCACCGCCACCTCCGCCAGCACCTCGGTGACCACTTGCTGGCCCGCCGCCAGGCGCCGCGAGCGCGTCATCAGCCGGTGCGCCATCGCGGCCGGCGCCGCGGCCTTGACATCATCGGGCGTCACAAAGCCGCGCCCGGCCAGCAGCTGGCCGGCCTGGGCCCACGCGCCGGCCGCCGGCGCGTGGGTTGGCGTTATCACGGTCACAGGCGCCATTTTAGCATGCCGCGGCCCATTGTCAGCCCGCGCGGCCCGCGCTATCATGCCCCACCAGGTCGCGCCCGCCTTTGGGCGCGCCTCAGCGAGGCCGCATGTCCGCACAACGAGCTCTGATCTTCGTCGGCGCCCACCCGGACGATGAGTCCTTTGGGCTGGGCGGCACCCTGGCCAAATACGCCGGCGCCGGGGTGAAGGTCTACTATGCCTGCGCCACGCGCGGCGAAGTGGGCACCATCGACGCCAAATATATGACCGGCTACACCGAGCCCGGCGACTGCCGCTGGGACGAGCTCACCTGCGCCTCGCGTGAGCTGGGCCTGAGCGGTGTCATCCACCTGGGCTATCGCGACTCGGGCATGCCCGGCTCGCCGGATAATCACCATCCCCAGGCCCTGGCCGCTGCCCCGCTGGAAGAAGTCACCGGCCGCGTGGTCAAGGTGCTGCGCGAGCTGCGCCCGGAAGTCGTGATTACCTTCGACCCCATCGGCGGCTACCGCCACCCCGACCACATCGCCATTCACCTGGCCACGGTCGCGGCCTTCCAGGCCGCCGCCGACCCCGCCCGCTTCCCCGAGCACGGCCCGGCCTATCAACCGCGGAAGCTGTACTACACCGTCTTCTCGCGCGGCTTTCTCAAGCTGGCCGTGCGGCTGCTGCCGCTGTTCGGGCGCAACCCGCGCCGCTTTGGCCGCAACGGCGACATTGACCTGGTGAGCCTGACCGAGGTCGAATACCCCGCCACCGTTTACATCGACGTGCGCGGCGACGCGGCCCGGCGCCGCGATGCCGCCTCGGGCTGCCATAAGAGCCAGTTGAGCGAAGGACAGAATGGGCGCGGGCTCATCGGCCTCGTGGCCCGTTTGTTGCAGAACCGCGACGCCTTCATGCGCGTGCAGCCGCCCATTGTGCCAGGCGGCCCGCGCGAGCGAGATTTGTTTGAAGGCGTACGTTGAGGAAAACGCGAGGGTCCGGCTAATCGACCGGCCGCTTGTCGATCTGGAAGGTGCAGGTCTACCCGGCGATGATGACATGCACCGTGCGCGGGCCGTGCACGCCCACGGTCAGCGTCATTTCAATATCGCCGGTGCGGCTGGGGCCGGTGACGAGCGTGAGGTTGCTGGCGCCCGCCATCCAGTCGCGGCCGCCCGGCCCGGCGGGGTCAGTGTTGGCCTGCCACCAGCCCGCCCACGACGTCCAGAACTGCTCGGGCGTCACCAGCGCGATGTGCAGCGCCACCGAGAGCGAGGCCAGCCGCGGCCGCCCCGGTCCGCCGCACAGCGCCAGGGTGCCGGTCTCGGCCAAGGCCGCGTCGGCGCCTGTCAGCCCCACCCGGCACGTTTCCA
>CAYUYN010000224.1:0-6950 GCA_964449185.1 uncultured Anaerolineales bacterium
TAGCTCGCGCCGAGATAACCCGCATGCGCTTGTCTCGGATCGTCACCACGACAAATAATCGCCGACATTCATCGGTTTGGCCGAGTACATAACGCCTTGGCTCATCGTCTGAGTGCTTTTCATCCGGTGCGGCCATCAATGGATCGTTGAAGAACAACTCTTCGCACTCCGCCTGACTGACCTGATGCTTGATCAAATTCTTCTCGGAATTACCCTCGTCCCACTCAAAACCAGTACATTCCATCAGAGACGCGAGCGGGTCAGTCATTCGTATTTGTATATATCAGATATGTACAGATGTCAAGCCCGCGGCTTAGAATGTTATGGTCAACCAGAGAAAATCCGATACCCTTGAGCCTGCTCTCGGGCATGGTGGGCGACCTGACAGGCCACAACAGCGGCGGCAACGGCCCCAGCAGTGCCCCGGCCGGCCTTGAACCGCCGGTCGAAGGGGAGGCGCCACGGGCTAGGGTGGCGGGTAAAAGACAGCCGTGAGATATCCGGCCGGCCAGGTTGCACCAACCTGCCCCGTCTTTTTGCGCCCGCGTCAAGCAGTTCACCGCCTCGGGTGCTTTCCGCGTAGGGGCACGGTGGCCGTGCGGCGGCTTTCAACCGCGCCCCGCGGCGGCTTTGAGATTGCCTCTTGCTACTGCAACAATTCTTGGCTACGCTCAATCAAACACGTGGCCCGTTCCACGCGTCTGCCCGGCCGGCCGCACCTTGCCAACCTAGACTCACTCATCCCGCCCACGCGCAAAGTTTCTTCGTGGCCATTCCTGCCGCCCAACCGGATTATGTATAGGCCGCGTGCATTGAAAACGAGTTTATGAAGTGCCGCTACAGCCGCTACTGCCGCTACTGCCACGCCGGGTTCGGCCCAGGCCAGTCCGCCTTCATGCCCTAAGCACAAGCAATCAAACAATCAAGTTTTGTTGCAACGGCGCGTGGCCAGGAGGCACCCCCTTCCTTTACAGGGAAGGGGGCTGGGGGGTTAGGTCTGTCGGCCGCATACGTCCGGCCCGCACCTTAATGGAACAAATGCAAATGACATGCAATGTTGCTTTCTGTACTCACCGTACTCACCGGTTATGGTCAACTCCGCCGCCAGCCCTGTCTGCCGCCCGCCCTGCCGACTGCCTAGTTCTCAATAGCCAGGACACCGTGTGCGCAGATTCGGCGCTTTGCTAGTCGGGATAGTAGTCAAGACATCGTGTGCACTTTTGGCGGAATGCGGGTAGAAGTTCATGCACCGGCTCCTTGAGGCGGAAGACCCGGGAGGCCAGCCGGCGCCAGGGGCTGTCGGCGTCTTTTTGGCCCAGATCGTCAGCCGCTGGCGGGCGATATTGATCGTGGCCCGGACGTATTCGCCCGCCAGTTTGCTGTCGACCGGCCAGGGCTCGTTGAGCACGTGGATCAGACCTTCGCCGGTGACTTTGCGCATGAAATGAATGCGGCCGGCCGTGATGGGCAAGCGCCCGGTCGGGATGCGCTCCTGCAAGTCGGGCGTGAGCCAGCGCAGTCGCGCGCCTTGGCACACTTGCTCGGGCGTCAAGCCTTCCAAGGCCGGTGGGCGGTAGTGGGCGTGGTACCACGTTCGAAAGTCGGGCGTGAGCTGCTGAACGTGAGCCAGGTCGCGAAACTGATGGCGCTGCCAGAAGAACTTGAGCCACAGGCTGTGAAAGGTCTCGATCTGATAGTTGCGCCGGGCATCGTAGACGGGCGTGAAGAGCGGCTCGATGCCACAGAACAGGCACAGCCGCACGACCTGGCCAATCACGCGCGGATGCGTATGACCGCCGCAGAAGCTGCCTCCGTTGTCGAACTGGTGCAAACGCGACCGGCCCAGATTGGCCCAGTTTTCCAGCAGAAATTGGCGCGTGGTGGCGCTGGTCTGGTTGAGGCGCGAAGCGTGGCCGAGCCAGACGGCGTGGCTGTAGTGGTCGAGGGTATGGAAGTTCTCGATCACCAGCCCACCCCGCACGTGGCGTGTGATGACATCGGTGGCCTGGATCGCGTTCACTTCCCAGGCCAGCGGCCAGGGGTAGTAGGCCTTGGCTTCGCCGGCGCCCAGCGGATGCGTCAGGCCATGCGATCGCAGAATGCGCTGAATGCTGGTCAGGCTGGAAATGTAGTCGAACTTCAGCTCGGCCAACTGCCCGGCAATGGCCCGATGCCCGATCGGACTGTAGCGGGTCGCGGCGGTGTCGGCGGCTTCCAACGTCTGGCGGATTGCCACCACCGCGGCGACGATTTCCGGGGGCACGCGTTGCGGCGAGGTGTGCGGGGCGCGCGAGCGGTCAGCCAGGTCGCCGCGGGGATTGCGCCGATATTCGGCCCATCACTTGTCGAACCAACTGGTGGCTCGCTCCAACGCTTGACAAATCTCGCGCCGCGACTCGCCCGCCAGGCGCCGGCGGATGGCTTCCCATCGCAAAGCCTGCTCGTGCGTATGCATGTCCATACCGCCTCCTTTGGGGAGGCAGTATGACTGAAACGCACACGATGTCCTGGCTACGAGTGACCACTAAAGCGCACACGATGTCTTGGCTAATCCAACGCACACGATGTCCTGGCTATTGAGACCTAGTCACTGTCATAGAGAGCTTCACTGTCATCCAGCGCATCGCCGCCGAGAGAGGCGATGCCCGTGATCGCGCGCAGCGTGTGGCGCGGCGGGGGGCGGTTAGGATAGAGGTACTTGCGCCGCGGCTTTTTGCGGCCTGTGCCCTCGGCCTGGGCGACCGTGACGGTGACTCGCACTTCCGTGCCCTCCGGCAGGCGCAGCCGTCGACGCAACTTGAGTGTGCCCTTGGAGTAACGTGCTGGAAGGTTGGGGTAGTCGGCCATCGACAAGGCTCCCTGGTGCCGCCATTCTCTGTCGGAGCCATTATAGTATGCGCGCCAGCGGCACCCTCAGCGCATGCTTTGGCGGGCGCCCCAGCGCTAGGCCGCGCGCCTGGCTGTACACTGACACGCACACGGTTATGACCGTCACCCGCTGGCTCCTGCACCGCGCCGGCGCGTCTCCTGGGCCAACCGCAGCTGCTCCTGGTTGTGTACCTCTGCCAGCCGCGCCTGATTGCCCGCATGCACCCGCCGGTGTGTCAGCGCGTCGGGCAGCTCATGCAAGTCTACGCCGGCCGCCTGGGCGCGCAAGAACCAATCCGCGGCGCTGGTCAGGGGATACTCGGGGTTGAAGCCGCCGAGCCGGTCAAAGAGTGTCTTGCGCGCCAGCAGGGCGCTGGGGGTTTGGCCGGGTTGGTCACTGTCCAACAGCTCTGGCGTCAGCCACCCCGGCGTTCCGGTGCCCGGATGCAGAAAGAAGCGCTGCCGTGTCAGCACAACCTCCACTTCGGGGTGTTCGAGCGCGTACGCCACTTGCCGGCGCAGCTTGTCTGGCTCCCACCAATCGTCCTGGTCGAGAAAGGCCACCAAGTCGCCGCTGGCGGTGGCCAGCCCCAGGTTGCGGGCGACAGCCGCGCCCTGGTGGGCCTGGGTGAGCTGGCGCATCGGCCGATAGGAGGCGGCGATCTCGGCGCTGCTGTCGCGCGAGCCATCATCCACCACAATCAGCTCCACCGGGCCATCAACCTGCCCGCGCACGCTGGCCAGCGCCTCTCCCAGGTAGGCGGCGCCGTTATACATCGGGACGATCACACTGACGAGAAGTTTGTTCATAGAGTTTGTGCTCACTGAGCAGCGGGGCCGCCAGCAGATGCTCCGCGAGCTTCGCACCCTGGCGCGCCAGAGCATAGCAGAATTGCACAAATCATGTCGGCAGTTGAGCGAGGGGAGGGTGTGCGCTGCCGCCCGCAGCTGCGTCCGCGCTGGGGAGCGCCTCGCACCGCCACCCACTGGGGTGCATTTCACATTTTTGGCCGCGCCTCGGCTACCAAGCCACCCACGGAATATTGCGAAGCATCCCTTTGGGACGCAATACGCAATACGCGCGCCCGGACCACCAACGGGAGATGCACCCACCCTCTACCCCCAGTGTTCCGCCTCCCCAATTCAAGCTAGAATAGACGCATATATCCGTCCCTGGCGCGTACCTTTACAGGCCTCCCCATGACCATTCAACAGGAAGTCGAGGTCATACTGGCCCGGCAGCTTGCCGACTATCTGGCCCTGCCTATCTTCCTGGTGGACCCCGACGGCAATCTCCTCTTCTATAACGAACCCGCCGAAGAGATCCTCGGCCACCGCTACGCCGAGACCGGCCCCATGCCCGCGCTGGAGTGGGCCACCATCTTCCGGCCCACCGACGAAGCCGGCCTACCCCTGCCGCCCGAAGAGCTGCCGCTCATCATCGCGCTCCAGCAGCTGCGGCCGGCCCACAGCGAGTTTTGGATCCACGGCCTGGACGATGGCGTGCCGCGCCGAATCGAGGTCTCTGCCTTTCCCCTCATCGGCCAGGCCCAGCGCCATCTGGGCGCCCTCGCCATCTTTTGGGAAAAGCCGCGATGAAGGTGCGCCTGTGGGGCACCCGCGGCTCGCTGGCCGCGCCGGGGCCAGACACCCTCCGTTACGGCGGCAACACCTCCTGTGTCCAGGTCACCGGCCCGGAAGACACGGTGCTGGTGCTCGATGCCGGCACCGGCATCCGGCGCGTGGGCTCCGTGCTGGGCGAGGCGCCGCGCCGGGTGGACATCCTGCTCACCCACCTGCACATGGATCATATCCAGGGCCTGGGCTTCTTTGCCCCGCTGCGCCGGCCCGGCTGGGAAGTTCACATCTGGGGTCCCGGCAGCACCACCCTGGGCCTGCGCACGCGGCTCAGCCGCTACCTCTCGCCGCCCACCTTCCCGGTGCTGCTGCGCGAGCTGGCCTGCGACCTGCACCTGCACGAGGTGCCCTGCGGCGACTTCGACATCGGCGAGTTCCACGTTTCAGCGGAGCTTGTTTGCCATCCCAACCCCACCGTTGGCTACCGGCTGCGGGCGGGTGCGCGGCAGGTCACCTATCTGCCCGACCACGAGCCGGCTCTCGGCACGCGCCACTTCCCCCTCGCGCCCGAATGGACCTCGGGCTATGCCCTGGCGCAGGGCTCTGACCTGCTCATCCACGATGCCCAATACACCAGCCAGGAATATGCCGACCGCGTCGGCTTTGGCCACAGCTCCATGACCCAGGCCCTCAAGTTCGCCGCGCTGGCCGGGGTCGCCCGCCTGGTGCCGTTCCATCACGACCCCGGCCATAGCGACGACGATCTCGACCTGTTCCTGGGCCAGGCCGTGGCCGAAGCCGAGCCCGCCTTTGCCGTGCTGCCCGGCCAGGAGGGCGCCGTGTTCGACCTCGCCACACAGAGTTTTTCCACCAGCCAGAATTCCGCTTTGCCCACAGGTTGAAGAGCCCTATACTCTGTCCTGGGGGCTCCCAGATACTCTCCTTGCCAAGTTAAGGCGCCCCCATTTGTCGGCATCTTCGCCAGCCGACGCCCCGACAAAATGAAAAAGCGTACTATGGCTGTAGCGCTTCAATCGAAAGATAGGTCACTGAGTGGGTCTGGGTGGTACGCCTCGCCCACTAATTGCTGACAAGCACGAGGCGGTGTTCCATGGACGTTTTGGTCTCAAAAGCCGCTGATTTGGCCAATTCTGGCCGGGCAGTGGCTGTTGGCTTTAACCAGAGCCGAAACGTTGTCGCTCGTCTAGGGGGCCAGGCAGGCCGCCGGCACGCCTGGCCACAATCTTCTTCGACGGAATACGATTGTTGCCGTCGGCGCAACAACAGGGACGTAAGGTGGGTTCATCTGATCGCTATGGAGGCTGATGCTGACCACCCGACATCCCAATGGCAAACTCAAGGAAGTGGCCCGGCGCCTGGCCAGGCTCCTGGTCGCCCGCCCCAACCTGCGCCAAACAGAAATTGCCCGCGCGCTGGGCGAACACGACTCCACCATCATGCGCGCCTTGCCTGTCGCCGAGGAGTTGGGCATCCGCTTGACGCAAGACGCCACGGGCCATCTGGCGTTGGCGGATAACTAAGCCCCGCCCCGTTTTGCGGGAATCGACAGGGCCCTATGTTATTCTCACTGCGTGCAACTATTGCACGGGAGGCCGATCGTTGAGCCAGGTACCTGAAGATCACCTCAAAGGCTATGCCCGCCTGCGTCGTGTGGAACTCTTGCTCTACCGCGCCGGGGATGAAGGCCTCTCACTGGCCGACATCGCTAAAGACTGCGGCGTGAACCGCACCACCATCTTCCGCGACATTCATAAACTTGAAGAAGACGCTGTGCCCATTTGGGTGAACAAGGGCAAATATGGCCTTGACCGGACGCGCTACCTGCCCGCCGTGCGCTTCAACCTGCACGAAGCCACCGCTCTGTTCCTGGCCGCCCGCCTGCTCACCCGCTATGCCGACTCCCACCAGCCGCACGTGGCCCGCGCCATCGAGAAATTGGCCGCCGTCATGCCCAAAGACCTCATCCAGCGCCACATGAACCGCGCTGCCGATGTCGTGCGCACCCGCCGCGACTTGCCCGAGTTCACCCGCATCCTTGAACGCCTGACCGAAGCCTGGGCCAACCGCAAGCGCGTGCGCCTGTGGGAGAAGCCCAAAGAGAACAAACCCGCCGTGGAGCGGCTCTACGAGCCGTATTTCTTGGAGCCGTCGGGCGTGGGCTATTCGCTCTACGTGATGGGCTACGACCATCTGCGCCAGGACATTCGCACCTTTAAGATTGATCGGCTGGCGCGGGTTGAGCCGACTGAAGAACGCTTCAACGTGCCCGCCGACTTTGACCCCTACGCCTACTTGCACACTGCCTGGGGTGTGAACTGGGGCAGCGGCAACCAACCCGTCGAGGTGCGCCTGCGATTCCCGCCGGGGCGCGTGGCCGACCGGGTGCGCGAAAGCGAGTGGCACTACTCGCAGAAGCGCGAAGACCTGCCCAATGGCGGCTGCATTATCTCGGTGACGGTCGGAAGCACGCTGGAGATGAAGCC
>CAYUYN010000225.1:0-1471 GCA_964449185.1 uncultured Anaerolineales bacterium
CCGCCCGCCTCCACCAGCGAGCCGGTGTGGACCTTCCGCGGCTATGGGCTGCGCCCGGCCGAGTTCACCACGGCCATGGTCCACTTCTACCGCGGCGAGCTCAGCCGCAGCAACACCTGGCGCCAGCGCCTGGACAACACCACCAACTGGGGCGTGATCACCACCGGCGCCGCCATCTCCTTCGCCCTGTCCGACCCCAACCACCACTACGGCGTCATCATCCTCAACACCCTGCTGGTCACCCTGTTCGCCTGGATCGAGGCGCGCCGCTATCGCTACTACGAGCTGTGGAGCCGGCGCGTGCGGCTGATGGAGACCGACTTCTTCGCCGCCATGCTCGTGCCGCCCTTCGCCCCCAGCCCGGAATGGGCCGAGAACCTGGCCGAGTCCCTGCTGCACCCCGAGTTTCCCATCAGCATGTGGGAGGCCTTTGGCCGGCGCTTCCGGCGCAACTACGTCTGGATCTTTATGATCCTGGGCCTCGCCTGGGTGCTCAAGGGCTACCTGCACCCCACCGTTGCCACGTCCTGGTCTGAGTTCCTGGCGCACTCCGACCTGGGCGCGATCCCGGGCAGCGTGATGCTGGCCGTGGGCCTGATCTACAACGGCTTGCTGCTGTTGATTGCCCTGGCAACCGCCGGGCTGACCCAGGCCAGCGGCGAGGTGCTGCCCAAGTTCGGCGAGTTCCCCGTGCTCAGCGGCCTGTGGCACGCCATGGAACAGCACGAGAACGTCACCAGCGGCCAGGCCCCCGGGCGCGGCCCGCGCGCCTATGGCCGGCGGCGTCAGCAGCTATTGGCTCTCATTGTGGCCACCAAGCCGCAAGAAATCGCCGACCGCATTCTCAAGGACCTCAAACGCGGGGTCACCGCCCTGCACGGCCGGGGCATGTACACCCAGCAGGAGCGCGACGTGCTGATGGTGGCCGTGACGCTCACCGAGATGGCCCAGCTCAAGGCGTTGGTCAGCGCGGTGGACCCAAATGCCTTTGTGATTGTGTCGCCAGCGAAAGAAGTGCTCGGGCGGGGGTTTTCGCCGCTGGGGCAGGCGGGCGACTGAGCTGGTCGGCATTGGATTTCAATTGGATCAAACCGGCCGAGGGGTATAATTGCTATGCGTCATTAGGTTGTGCCGGGAGTGAACCGACTATGTCTGTAATTGAGCTTGCCGAACTCAACGAGAGGTACGTGACTAACGCGGAAGGCCAGCGCATTGCCGTTATCCTTGATATGGAGATATACCAAAAGATATTGGCGGCGCTGGAAGACATGCTCGAAACAACTCTATTTGACGCCGCCACGGCCGGCGCAGGGGAAGCCATCCCTTTTGAGCAGGCCGTAACCGAGATCGAGCGTGACCGGCCCGCTGAATGACGTACACCCTGCTCATTACCCGCCGCGCCCAAAAGCAGCTTGCCGACTTGCCGGCCGAGGCCTACCGGCGTGTCAAAGCGGCCATTGCTAACCTAGCA